>DASXXL010000617.1:0-2766 GCA_036503085.1 Pyrinomonadaceae bacterium
CTCGAGACAGGAAACGAGACGTCCGTTGCAACTACTCGCCGCCCATTGCTTCAACGCGCGCGTCATGTCGACGAAGTCTTCATCTTGCAGCAACAACTGTCCGAGCGGATCGCCGAGATGCGAATCAAACCCCGCCGAAATCATGATCAAGTCGGGACTGAAACTCGCCGCCATCTCCTCGAGCGCGGCTTCGAACGCGCGCTTCTGTTGCTCTGCCGGCGTCGCCGCGCGCAGCGGCAGGTTCAACGTGTAACCCAAGCCCCGGCCCATTCCCTTCTCGCCGCGCGATCCCGTTCCCGGATACCACGGATATTGATGCGACGAGAAAAAGTAGACTGATGGATCGTCGTAGAAGATTCCTTGCGTGCCGTTGCCGTGGTGAACGTCCCAATCGATGATCGCGACGCGCTCGATCTCGGGATAGTGTTGCTGCGCGTAACGCGCCGCGACCGCGACGTTATTGAACAGACAAAAACCCATCGCCCGTTCTTCCGTTGCATGATGGCCCGGCGGCCGCACGGGAACAAACGCGTTGCTGACCTCGCCTTTCATGATCAGGTCAATCGCCTGGCAAGGAGCGCCGGCCGCATGTCGCGCTGCGTCGAATGAACGCATCGAGACGACGGTGTCAGCGTCGAGATAACCGATCCCTTCAGCAACGACGCGTTCGACTTGTTTGTAAAGCTGCGGCGAATGCGCCGCTTGAATATCGCCGCGCGCGGCTTCACGCGCCTGCACTTCGACCAGCGTGGACCAAAGCGCCGCATCTCCTTTCAGCGCGTCCATCACGACTTGATAGCGCGAAGGAGTCTCCGGATGACCCGGTCCGGTGTCGTGTTCACGGAAGACGGGGTGGTGAATGATCGCAGTAGTCATTAATTACAACGACAACTTATCAAGCGTACGGTAACGAAACAAGCGGGCACCGCGTTTATATATTTTGGCGCGATAAAACAGTGGTTTACGGGTGGGGAATGACGTTTGCCGTTGGCCGTAGCGAAGCCGGGGAGGACACTCAAGGAGGGCTTTTCACAATGAAGCGAGTATTGGCTTTCATCTTGATATGGACGTTTCTGGTCGTAACCGGAACCATCGTTTCGGCCAATAGCCAAACGCGACACAGGCATAGATCACAGCTAACAGAACTGAGTAATCAAAACAACGGAGGCAACGTAAATGTCATACGATGAAGAACAGGCAAGAAGAAGCCGCGTGGTCGTGGAGACGCCGAACGAACGGCGCGAAGTGGTCCAGTCACAAGCAGTCCGAACGCCGGATCGCAGCGGCATCTCAGCGGGAATGATAGGCGTGCTGGTCGTGGTGGCAATCGCTTTGATCACGATGCTGGTACTGTTCTGGATGAGTAGTCAACCAACAACCGATACTGCAAATACACCGGCTGCGCAGCAACCAACTACGATCGTGCAACAGCCGGCGCAACAGCCTCCGGTGATTATTCAACAACCGGCTCCCGTGACCACACAGCCCGCGCCGGTTATCGTGACGCCGCCGTCGGGTGGAACCACTTCAGCGCCATCGACCACCGACACACAGACGGCGGTGAACATCGACACGAAAATTCAAACGGAGATCGATAAGCGTTTGACGGACGACCCAACTTTCTCGACGCTTGGTATCACGGCGACTGTGCTGGATGGAAAAGTGACGCTACTCGGTACCGTCAAAACTCAGGATTTGAAAGACGCGGCCGAACGAATGGCGAAACAGATCAAGGGTGTGAAGTCAGTCGACAACCAGATCACTGTACTGTGATCTCGTTAGTGACACTTGATATTTCAAACTCCATCAAACTTCTCGACTTCACCGCCGCGATACCGGCGGCGGTAGTTGAGCCTAACCCGCCAACGACCACTGATAGCGGCGCTCTGATGAGCGCCGCTAACAAACCAGCTTCCAGTTCACCTAGTTGTGGGCCACCCATGAAGAACATCATATTGATCGACGTCATGCGTCCGCGCAGATAATTGGGCGTGACGAGTTGGCGAATCGTTTGCCGCAACACGGTGCTGACTGTATCGGCGGCGCCGGTGAGCGCCAGCATCAACAACGAAAACCAGAACACGCGCGAAAGACCGAAAGCCGCTGTCGCGAGCCCGTACACCGCGACCGCCCAAACCACGATTCGTCCTTCGCGCTTGAACGTTCCGATACGCGCCATGAAGAACGCGGTGATCACGGAGCCGATAGCGGGCGCCGCGGCGAGTAATCCATAGCCATGCGCGCCGACCTGCAAAATGTCACGCGCGAAGATTGGTAGCAGCAGCGTCGCCGACGCGAAGAACGTCGCGACGAAGTCGAGCGTCATCGTCTGGACCATGATCGGCGTACGCCAAACGAACTGTAGACCTTCCTTCATCGCGGCGAAGCTCAACGCCTGACGTCGGTCCTTTTGCAAGTCGGGACTACCACTCACACGCATCGCGAGCAGCGCAATGATCACGGCGAGGAAGGAGACGGCGTTGAAAGCGTAGATCACTGCCGGCCCGCGGGCAGCGAGTATGAAACCGGCGAGCGCCGGACCGCTGATGGTGGCGACGTTGAAAACAATCATCGAGAGGCTGACCGCGTTGGGAAAATCTTCGAGCGGCACGAGCGAAGGCATCAACGATTGGCGCGCGGGAAGATCGAAAGCAGTCGCGGCCGAGGCCAGCGCACTCAATAAGTAGATGGGCCAGACGCTTTTGATGCCGGCCAGCGTAGTCGCAGTCAAGAGTCCGGCGCTGGTGAGCATTACGGTCTGCGTGA
>DASXXL010000618.1:0-4903 GCA_036503085.1 Pyrinomonadaceae bacterium
CTTCCACAAACCGCCGCCGACCGAGCCGAAGTAAAAAGTGTCGGGTTGGCCCACGACGCCGCTGACCGCGTTGACGCGTCCGCCGCGAAACGGGCCGATCATGCGCCAGTGCAAACCCGAGTAGAAATTCGGGTCCACTTGTTGCGCGCTTGGATTCAGAGCAGGGATTAACACGCTGAGCAGAGCAATGCCCAGAAAGGGAAGCCGCCGAGTTTTGGTCATAAATAGGATCCCAGTGGTTTTGGAATGCACGAAAGTGCAAACTATACCACTAATCCCACTGCGCGATCTTGGCCTTCAGATTCACCACCCGTCGCGGAATTTCATCCATCACGACTTTTGAGAACGTCTGCCATGGATCCTTGGCCGGATCGATGAGACTAACAATGCGTTCGTGAAAACGATTCGGAGCGTCGACCGGCTGCGTGGCCGTTTTAACTGACACCGCAGTTGTCTTGTTCGCCGCGTCAGGCTCGTTGTACATGCGAAGCGACGTCAGGTTAAGGCGTTCGTCCATCAGCACCACTGCGCCGCCGACGAGTGGATGCGGCTGGTCGCTATCGATCACCCAGCCGCCGGTGTTGTAGACGTTCGCTCCCGGCTCATAACCCGCAAACCGCATTTGTGTCTCAAAAGGCTTGTGCGTGTGACCAAATATAAACGAACAATTCGGTGGCAGATTTTGATCGCGCTCGATCATGATCTGTTTCAGCAGCGGCCCTTCGATGTAGGCCTTGAGACCGCGCTTCGCATCATCGGTGAGATAGTCGTCCGTTTGCGTTCGCTCTGCGTTCTTGGCGGCGAAGAGCACGAGATTGAAAACCCGCTTCAATAGCCGCGCCTGGATCCAGTTCTTCCAGCCGGCCCGGCCCGGCCTGTTTGCGAGACCAGTCGCCAGGTTATTCACCATCAAGCGCAACTGCGTCTCGCTTTGTAGTTTGTCGTAAACGACTTCGACGTCAGTGCCGACTTCACCCGAACGTCCCATGGTGGACCAGAAGAAATCGATCCACGCGAAATTTTCGGCTTCGTAGTCCCAGGTCAATTCGGGGCGGGCCGCACTGGGAAACATCAGCTTGCGCATCGTGCTCATCAGCAGATACATCGACTCGGCGAAGTGTCCGTGGGTGAAGATCACACAGCGCCGCTCATCTTCCGACAAGACAGCGAAGTTGGGATAAAGCGTGCCGATCTGTTGGTTCACGAGATGCGGATAACGGTGGATGATGCCATTGAGAAAGAGCGACGGCACGGGGTTTACATTGAACATGCTCGTCGTGTGATAGGGAACCTTGAGCTCCTTGCCCGGCGCTTGCTTCGGGGTACCAAGAAAGTTGACGTATTGCGTCTCGCGCGCGGTTTCCCAGAGATGATGATCGTGGTTGCCGGGAAGATAAAAGATTTCTTTGAAAAGCGGTTCGCCGTTTTGCGGAAAGATCAGCTCGATGAAACGCTCGAACGCCATCGCCGCGATGTTCTCAGTCGTCAGAGCCAACTCGAGTACGTCGCCGGCCAGGATGAGCGACGGTTTCTCTTTACCTTCGTTCTGGCCGATCAATGTTCTGAGACATTCCACGAGCGAGGTCAGTACGGGACTCGGCACGCTCGTGTCGTTGCTTAAATTGTTGGGGGTCAGGTTAGTGAGCAAGCTGTTCTGCGCACCCAGATGCATGTCAGACATGCAGACGTAACGAATGTCAGGCATCGTCGATGGTTCTCCTTCGGTTGTTTAGTAGAGTTCGGTGCTGAGCGGGCGAAGTATTAGCGTTTCGTTCATTCGGGCAAACGGCGGATGTTACGGCCGCCATAGAGCGTGTTGAATAAGAGCCGGCCGAGCCAGCCGGGTTTTTTCTCCTGGGCGAGGAGTTCGTCGCGCGTTTGGAATATACCACCGTCTTCGACCACGACTTTGGAAATGTCGTACGAAGCGTAAGGCGTGCCCTTCAATTTGCCGAAGAAGTCGACCGGCGTGTGCCGCACTGCGTCGAAGAGCGACTCACCACGGTTCGTGAACGCATGTTTAATCGGCGAGTTGGCGGCCAGCTCGGCGATTGGTCCAAACAGTTCATCGAGATCGACCCACGTTCCTTCGACAAAGAATTGTGGCCACGGCATCAACGTGCGTTTCGGCAGAAAGAAACGGAGCAGCGGCAAACGCGAGTTCCAGAAGTTGTGATCGAGCCAGAGCGCACGGACACGCGTCGGCACGCCGTAACCGCGGGCGAGCGCTTCAGTCGCCGCCATTCGTTGCCCGCATGAACCGGTGTTGAGCCGCAGCGTCTCCGACACCGGCCGATCTTCGTCGATCGAGTAAACGGCCTTCATCTTCTCGCCCAGATAACGATGCGCCGCTTGCACGAACGCGCGCGGAGTCGGTTGCGACGAGCTGAGCTGGTCGACGACGAGCTTCACCGCCGGGTGCTTGTGGTTGAGGATGTTCGTCGAAGCAAGATTAGCTTCAACCGGCGTCACTGTTGCTGTCGCGCTCATGTCAGACTCCTCTCGACAGGATTAACAAGGTTCACAAGATTACTGGCAAAAGGCATGTAATAGCTGCAATACCAAACCTGCCTAAATCATCATGTCAATCCTGAAATCCTGTCTCGTTCTAAACTCGGCTCGGGCTCACGATCAATTGTGCGTGTCTGCGTCGGACGAAGCGCACGGCCAACGTGCCGAGGATCGCCACGGTCATGAGAATGCCGAGCCCGCGCACGAAGCCACGCTTGATCACCACCGCGGAGACGAAGAACGTAAGCGGAATGTAGATGTGCGCGAGTATGCGTTGCACCCTGATCCACTTCGCTTCTTTCGTCACAAACCACGCGAGCACGAGATCGAAACCCCACCAGGCGAAGTCCACCAGATTACTCGTCGCGATCACGACGCCCTGCTTCGCGTAAACCTCGCGCAGGCTGCCGTGAAAGATGATGCCGATCGTGTAATAGAAATGGACCGCGAAGGCGAGAAAGCCGAACGTCCAGCACAGCAGCCAATAGTTTCGTCTGGACGGTGAGTCGCCCGGCCAGAAGAACAGCACCTCGGCCGCAATGAGAAACACCATCGTCAGCCAGATACTGAAGATCGTGCGGTAATAAACGAGCAGTTCAATGTTGTAGTACGCGCGATGATTGTCGAGGATCTGCGGCGCTTCCGGCGCCATCAACGCGGCCGACAAAAGCAGCGCGAAAGGCACAAAGGTCCCGGTGAACTGCGTGAGCGTGATGTGTCGTTTTGAGTTGAGACTTTCCATTTTCGTCACCACATCGTCTTTAGAAATTCGAGCAGGTCTTCCAATGCAGCCTGGTTCCAGCCTGGACCATGAAACGCCCAGGGATAGTCGTGGCCTTGATTGGAATTGCCTCTCATACTGGTGTCGAACCGGTAATAGATCGCGGTTTCGGGTTGCGGCGGAGTAGCGAGCCCGACGTCAATCGGATCATAGACATTCGCGCCGCGATAAAAGACCGTGCGACGCGGTTTGAGATTGATCAATTCCGCGAGCGTCAGCACCGCGCCGTTATGCAGGTAAGGCGCACGCGCAAACACCGACTCGATCGGCTGGTTGATGTAGCCGCGGGTCGTGCCCGCCGGTCCAGGCCGGATGTCTTCGCGCTTCGGCCGCAACGGATGACCGTCTGGAAAGAACGCGTAGAGCGCGTCGGGCAGGCTTTCGTTGTAACGGAAACTGACGCGCTCGGGATCGGTCTTGATCTGTTCGATCGGCACGACCTGGCCCGTCATCGGACCATTCTCCCATTTTCCCGTTTGCGTGTTGCGGGAGCCGTGACACGACGCGCACGACTGCATGTAAACCTGTCGCCCGCGTTCCACTTTCGCGGCGTCGAGTTTCGCGGCTTCTTCGGGAAAGATCTGTTCGTAGCGCGGGCCTTTGAGCGTCACGGTGTAATCGACCGCGCCGATCACGCCGTTACTCACGTCCGGAATGATAAGGTTTTCGATCGTCGCGCCCGTGGCGATCGCCGCGAGAACACTGCGACTCAAACGGTTGCCGACGCTGCCGTCATACTGGCCCCAAACGCGATTGCCTTGCTCGTAAAGCGTCGGCACTTTGCAAAAGGCGTTGTCGCCGCTCGTCGCGGGACGATCGAGCACGATGCGAATGAGATTGCGAAACGGCTGCGTGCGCGCCGGCCCGTTTGGCATGTACCGCGAGTCTCGCACGGCGAGTCCGTGGAATGGTTCGTCGTACTTCGGCAGGTTGTCTTTGAAAAACTTGCGCGAGCCCGGCAACCACACTCTGATCATCGCCTTGTCCGCGAAGCTCAGCGGGCGGTTGAACTTCTTCTCGTATGCTTCGCTGATCGCGTCGACCGTCATGCGATCTTCGTTGAGCAACGCCGAACGGACCGCATCGACCCACGCGATAAAGTCGACGGAGTAATTGCCCATGCCTTCAACGAGCACCGGCGGTTTATCAGCGCGCCGGATCTGCGAGACGTGGCACATCGAACAACTGAAGCCAACAAACGCGACCGGCGAAGGCGCGCCCGATTTCGGTCGATAGTTCGTGATACTAAAACCGAGCGGCAGTCCTTCGTTGACGTTCGGTGTGCCGCGATTGAAGCCGAACTGATCGATCCAGTCGCCCGCTTCTTTTCCTGCCGGCTGGAAGTAGTCGGGAAACATGTCGGGCAGCACTTCGAACACCGCGAGCGGCATCAGCTCCGTGCCCGTTGGACCATACAAAAACGCTTCGTGTTTTTCGTAATGCCGCGGCTTGGCCCAGCGCGACTCCATGAAGATAAACGCGAACACAAACACCAGCAGCAATGCACTGATGGCGATCGCGGCGATTTGAAGAATGCGTTTCATAAACACCTCACGACTGCGCACCATGCCAGAGTTGTTGGTGATTTCGTTGCGTTTCGGAATAACCGCC
>DASXXL010000619.1:0-3216 GCA_036503085.1 Pyrinomonadaceae bacterium
AAGTTCTTCCGTGAAGAGGGACTCTACACGTTCGTGCACTGGAACACGTTCTTCACGAATCCGCCGCTTTGTATCACGGAAGCCGAGCTGCGCGAGGCGTTCTCGATTATTGATCGCGGACTGGAGATTACAGATCAGGCGGTCAGTTAATTCAGGCGGTCGGTGTAATCAGTTATCTGGTTGGGCGCTGCTTCGCCTTCGTCGTTGCCGATGCTCAACGCGAGGGCGCGGAGCGCGGTGCGGGCGTCGTGCTGCTGCTCGGGAGTAAGCAGAGACCAGGCGAGCAGAATCGGACACTCGTCATCGTGATTCAAAGCTTTGTGACAGACGGCGCAGGTGTCGAGCGAGAGCTCGAGTAACACGTAGAGCTTCGCCAGCAGCAACACCATCCGCTCAGCGCGCTGTTTTTGCTCTTCCGTCTCAAACATGGGCCACGAATGATAAAGACGCGCTGTCGCTTAGTACTGCAGCGTGTTTTCCCACTTCACTCGCTTCAGCAGCGCGAAATCCGAAAGCATTTTACCAGCGCCGAGCACTACTGACGTCAACGGATCGTCAGCCACAAACACCGGCAAGCCGGTCTCAGTCCGCAGGCGCTTGTCGAGGTTCGCTAACAACGCGCCACCGCCAGTCAGGACCACGCCGCGATCGATGATGTCCGCCGACAACTCCGGCGGCGTCCGTTCAAGCGCAACACGCACCGCATCCACGATCACCGTCACAGCCGGATCCAACGCCTGGCGGATCTCCGCATCAGTCACCGTGATCGTTTGCGGAATGCCTTCCACGAGATTGCGGCCGCGCACTTCCATCGTCAACGGCTCGTCGAGTGGAAACGCGCTGCCGAGTTGAATCTTGATCTCTTCCGCAGTGCGCTCGCCAATCAACAGATTATATTTACGCTTCACCCACTCCGCGACGGCGTTGTCCATCGCGTCGCCGGCAGTACGAACCGCGCGGGCGTAAACGATTCCGCCCAAACTGATCACCGCGATGTCGGTCGTCCCGCCGCCGATGTCGACGACGATGTTGCCCTGCGGTTCGGTAATCGGGAGTCCGGCGCCGATGGCCGCCGCGACCGCTTCCTCGACCAGGTAAACTTCCGACGCCTTCGCACGATACGCCGAGTCTTCGACCGCGCGCCGCTCGACCTGCGTGATCTCGGAAGGAATGCCGATCACCACGCGCGGACTGACCCACGTGCGGCCATTGTGAGCCTTGCGGATGAAGTGCTGGAGCATCTTTTCGGTCACTTCGAAATTCGCAATCACGCCGTCGCGCATCGGGCGAATCGCCACAATGTTGCCCGGCGTCCGTCCGAGCATCTCCTTTGCGTCTCTGCCGACTGCCTCCACGTTGTTCGTCACCTTATTAATGGCGACGATTGAGGGCTCGCTAAGCACGACGCCGCGGCCTTTGGCGTAAACGAGCGTATTTGCCGTCCCCAAGTCGATGGCTAGATCGTTGGAGCGCAGACCGGAAAGGAGAGGGAAGGACATAAGCACACCTCAAAGTTAAATTGTTGTCGGACGCGACGCTTCTGTTCAGAAGATCGGGGCAGGAAATGCTGCGAAGTGAAACCGCCTCTGCCTAAATTAACAGAGACAAACAGTATTTAATTTATTGATGTGGTTGTGTCAAGAAGAATTTTAGGGAACTTTTCCCTATTGACCTGGAAATTCAGTGGTCCTAAACTTTTATACGTGTAAGACGCCCCTGACACACCTCCCGCATCGCGAACTTTCGATGCACTCCCCTGAATCCGTGCGGACTCCCAGAATCTCCCATGAACGTCTGCCCAGACCCGGAAGGGAGGGGTTAACGTGGTGTCTGACGGATTATCAAATATCTCGATCAAATATCGACTGCCACTGCTGATCGGCACGCTCCTGTTTGTGGTGATCGGCGCTTGCACGTGGGCTTCGTATCGCGCCGTGAGGGAATCGGCGCAGGAGGCCGGCAGTGAGCGACTACAGAACCTGAGCCAGCAACTCGCGGGACTGTTGCAGCAATCGGCCAACGGCATCGCCACGAAAACAGCCACGGCCGCAAACGATCCGGCGATTCGCGCGTTCGTGAAATCACCCGCTTCGGAACCGCGCGCGGACGTCGAGAAGTTGCTACAGCAATTTCTCGCGCCCACGGATGCGAACAGTATCGGAGTGGAACTGTGGAACGCGGAGAGTGGGCGCATCTTTTCCGCTCCCGGGTCGATCCCGCTGGGCGATCTGGCCACTGAGTTTCAGCATTGTGCTTCCGAGCCGTTCAAGACCATCGGCACGATTCGGCGCGTAAATGGGATCGTTGGTTTTCCGGCGGTTGCAGCAGTCAAAGACGACAACGGCAAAGTTATCGGTTACCTGGTCCGCTGGCGCCGGCTCGCGACCAACACCGACAGCCGGCAGCAGATGACGAAACTGCTCGGCACGAGCGCCGTGCTCTATCTCGGTAACAACAGCAACGACGTCTGGACCGATCTCGAAAACGTCGTGTCGCGTCCGGCCGTAGATCTTCGGCAACTCTCAAACGTATCTGCTTACGATCGTCCCGGCAGCGGCGCGGTGGTTGGCCTCGCACGGCCGATTGCCGGCACGCCCTGGTCGATCCTGATCGAGTTTCCTGAAGATGTGGTGCAGAAGCCGGTCAATAGTTTTCTCAAACGGATCCTGCTGGTCGGCTCGATCGTCTTCGTATTCGGCGTGGCCGGCGCGTTTGCGTTGAGCCGAAACATAACGAAGCCGCTGCACGAGCTCACCGAAACAGCAACTGCGATCAGTTGCGGAGACGAGTCACGAATCGTGGATGTGCAACAGAAAGACGAACTGGGCCAGCTTGCGAACGCGTTCAATGCGATGGTGGAGAAAGTGCGCGATTCGCAACACGAACTCGAACGTAAAGTGCAGGAGCGCACGATGCTGTTGGAAGAAGCGAACCGGCGGTTGGAAACTCTGTCCAATTCGAACGCGCTCAAACGCACGCTCGCTGAAAAAGAACGGACCGACGCGCTCGAGGCTTTGCGCAGCACGGAACGACAACTCCTGCAATCGCAAAAGCTCGAAGCTGTCGGCCGTCTCGCCGGTGGCATCTCGCACGACTTCAACAATCTGCTCACTGTGATTCTCGGTTACAGCGACATCACGCTGCGGCAGATGAGTGAAGAACATCCGCTGCGCCGTAACCTCGAGCAGATCGTCACCGCAAGCGAACGCGCTTCGT
>DASXXL010000620.1:0-5085 GCA_036503085.1 Pyrinomonadaceae bacterium
CCTTTCCATTTCGAGCCGTCCCGGTGAAACTCAAGGACCATCTCTGTTGGCCCAGCACCGGGATAGAAAAGAATCTGGCCGCGCCATGTTCCTTCCAAATCCGATGGTCCAAGATGCTCGCCGGCAGGTAACTTGACGGAAGGCAGCGCAACCGGATTCACAGGCAAATACCCGTCGTGCTGTTTGAGTTCCCGCCACGCATTCCAGGCAGCAGTCTGAAGCGTCCTCGCGACAGGTGTAGAGAGATCAATAAGAACGTCGGTTTTGTTTGGCTCGAGCTCTTCGGTTTCCAAGTTGATGGGTGCGCCGGTGATGCGAGCCGGCAGGTTTACCGGACTGGCACGAAAGATAGTTGCATAAATCGCGCACGCGGCGAGGTAACTTCCCGCCGCCGATGGATGTGCGCCGTCGCGATAATACAAGTCGATACTCGGGTCTGTTTGTCTCACCCGCGCCCAGGCCAGACCAACCGGAGCCACCAGCGAATGCGTCGCCTTCGCTGCCCGAATGTATGCGTAATTCAACGCTGCCTGATCCATCGGCGTGGCCTTGCGCGCCCACGTAAGATAAAAAACGGGCGTCGCGTGATGTTTGCGGATTTCATTGGCCCAGAGTTCCGCGGCAGGACGAAACATCTCGTCGCTTGTTACTCGCGTCTGGCCTTCGAAGTAAAAGTTAATCCCGAGTGTGCTCTGGTCTTGCAGCACAACGAAGTCCCAAGCCTGAGAGTCGAGCGCTTGATGCGAGGTAGAACTGTCCCAATGGTCCTTAAGAGTCTTTCCGCCGGGCGCCACCATACGTGTCTCGACGGTGCATTGATGACCAGCCTTAGCCAACTCCGACAAAATCGCGGGCAAGTCGTTGAAGTATGTATAGCTGTTCCCCAGAAAGAGGACGCGTGTGGTGCAACTACCGTTTGGTTTGACTGATTGTTGGGGCTGCGCGGAGACGGCGACCGTCGCAACCAGAAAGAGACAGCCCAGGACCATGGAGCGTACAGCGGTGATCGCGTTCATGCGAACACTGTAGGTGAGTTGCCGTGTTTGCTCCAAGCGTAAAGAAGGAAAGTCTCGGCTTCGCTACAGCCGGGCGCCGAATTGATAACTGATCGCCACCCAAGCCGACGCCCAACATAACGCACTCACAAAGTTCAGCGATGAATACTTCCGCGGCGGCATCGCTGCGGTCGCACACACTAACGGAATTGTGATCCGCAGTCCCGCGGCGAAGCGCGACAGGAGCACGGCGATGGTCCCGTGTCGCAGGACGAACTTGCTCACGCGCGGATACCACTTTCGCAGTCGTTTGGATTTTTGCACGAGCCGAGCGGCGCGTTCGTGCGCGGCGTAGAAATAGATCTGATCGCCCGCTGCGCCACCGACAGCGGCCGCGAGGATCGTTAGTCGCCAATCGAGATAGCCGGCGCCACAAAGCGTGCCTGCGGCAATTAGTACGGCTTCGCCTTCCCAGAACGCGGCGATCAAGACCGCGAAATACCCGTACTGCGGCAGTAGTCGCGTAAACAAACTATCCCCACTAAGGCTGAACCCAGCCGGCATAAGTTCATGCATGCTGATAAGAGTTCCCATGAACATCCAGACTACTGCTCGCTTCCCGCACAACGCGCAACACGCGCTCGATATCCGAGTCGCGCAGCCGTGAGTACACAGGTAACTGCAACGCCTTTTCCGTCGCCTCCGCCCCGGGACACTCGGCACGAAACTCTTTAAAGAGCTCCAGCTTCGAACAAACATCGACGTGCGTCGTCTCGATATCGACGCCGCGCCTGATGGCCCATTGACTCAACAGCGAAGGATCCGACGCGTAAACGCAGTACTGATAAAACACGTGCTCGACGTCAGCCGGCACTCGCGGTGTTTGCATGTTCCGGCAATCAATCAACCCGCGATTGTATTGCGCAGCGTGTTCGCGACAGCGTTCATTATGACGGTCAAGATTGGCGAGACCTCGCAGACCGAGTAACGCCTGCAGGTTTGAATATCGCTGATGATACGTGCGGGGAAACCGATCGAGTGGACGTATCTTCTCCCAGACAAATCGCGAAAGGTCATGGTGGCCCAACAGAGATGCGGCTGCTTGCAGCGGGTAACCCCAAAACGTAAACGCCTTCGGACTGACGGCGACGCGCGCTCCGTAACCCGCCGCAAACCGTCGCGCGAGATCCGTCAAACTTTGCAGCGGTTCTCTCAGGGCCTGAGCGCGTACGTTTCGTGCGAGCGCAGCGTCGTTCGTGAGCACCATTCCACCGCCGTAAGTATTAATCCCTTTGAGCAACTGAAAGCTAAAGAAGGATGCTGTTCCGAATGTGCCGACTCTTCGTCCGCGATATCGTGCGCCAACCGCCTGCGCACAATCTTCTATAACAACGAGATCATGTTTTTCGGCAATCTTCATCACCTCGCTCATCCGGCAAGGTAGTCCGTAAAGATGCGTCGGCACTATCGCGCGCGTGCGTTCAGTCACAGCAGTTTCCAGTTTAGTTGGATCGAGATTGAAGGTTAGTGGATCAACGTCAACGAAAACCGGCCTGAGTCCATTGCGACGAGCTATCTCGGGCACTACCCAGAACGTCAGTGCCGGAAAAATAATTTCCGAGCCTGCCGGCAGTTTGAGCGCTTGCAGAATGTAGTGGAATGCCATGCGACCAAATGAAGCCGCGGTCGCAAAATCCATCAGGTGATACTTCGCAAACTCCTCTTCGAACTCTTCAATGGCCGGACCACTAATCGCCTCGCCACGCCGAAACGCGGCGACGACCACCTGCTCATCACCGGGCGCCGAACGAACGCCGTAACGGGCAATAGTGCGTGGCATCATGCCGAACTCTTCCTTTGCGAAACCCACGGCCGATCGAAATAGTCCTGGCGCCGCCACGACCATTCATCAGCACGGCGCAACAACCCGGAGTATTCGTGTAGTCCGATCATATTCATTAATTGCGACGGCCGAAAGAAGAAGCGCGAATACGCCATGCCCAGCATCAGTCGCGCTCGCCGCGGCGTCAATACCGGATGGTTGAAGTTAAGCGTGTAGCCGTCGAACTGTTCCCAATCTCTTTCAAAAATCAGCGGCTTCATCTGCTTAAACAAAGGTGTTCCCGGATAAGGTGTCAGGATTTTGAAGTTGGCGCGCGTCGTGCCGAGCTCACACGCAAACCTTATCGTCGCCTCCAAACTTTCTTCCGTATCCTGCAAGAAACCGAAAACATAAAACGCCGTCGTGCTGATTCCGAGTTTCCAGCAAAGCGCAACCATGTTGCGCATGTGTTCGTGCGGAATGAAACGACGAGCCACGCGCTTGAGCGTTGCCGGTTCTACAGATTCCACGCCAAAGCCGATCTCACGCAGGCCCGCGGCATGTAGCGAGCGAATCAATTCCTCGTCGAGATCGTCCATGCGCGTTTCGCATTCAAACGTGAGCTTCAATCCGCGGGCACGAATTCCTTCAGCGATGCGAAAACAACGATCGCGATCGAGAGTGAAAAGAGGATCGCGAATGACAACATGGATGCGTTCATGTTCGCGGCAAAGTTCTGCGAGTTCAGCGAGCACGTTATCGTCCGAACGAGCACGAAAACTGGCGGTGATACGGTGCGGACAATACGTGCAATGCTCGGGACAACTGCGGCTGCTCAGCATCGGCGCCGCTCGCGTGAGACCAAAGCGACCTCGGTTCACGTATCCGAAGCGTCGGCTTTTGATCAAGTCCCAACGTGGAAACGGCAGCGAATCGAGATCGTTTATCGGTGTGCTTGCAACGCGACCGTTGAGCTCCTTGCCTGCGGCGAGTTCAATACAAGCTGTTTCCGGTTCACCGCAAATAACAAAGTCTCCCGCATCCTCAAACAGTTCGGGCAGGTGCGTCGCGGTTGTGCCGAGGAAACCGACGCGAAGACCGTTCTGCCTGGCGAGCGCCGCCCACGATCGCTCGTGTTTGTAATCCACGATCGAGGTGAGGATGAGCGCCACATCACCTTTGACCTGTTCGCCTCGTGTGTAAACGACGCGATGGCCCGCGCGTGACAGAATAGACGCGGCGTAACCGAGTTGAATGCTCGGCAGGTTTTGAAAGACTGAGCGAATGTTTTTGGCAAGCCGAGTCATTACGGAGTCGGCGCGAAAGCGCGATCCGTAACCACCCGCAACGGTGTCTTTGTTGACAAATCCACCCTGCGCCTTTAAGTCCGCGAGAATAAAAGTTTGCAACTGGCTTAGCGAGCTTTCTTGAAAATCGTGTGAGCAGCGCTAAGTGTTTGGCAACGGATGTGCCATTTTCCGTGCGGCACGAGACAGCGAGAGAAGTACCGAGAAGTGAGGCTTGTAGATGAGGGAGCGAGCGGAAGAGATACGCCCGCCGGTCGTTCTGACTGTGGCTAATTTACCGCGACTACAAAACCGCCACACGTCTGTTCATGGTTTGATCGTGACCATCACGACATCGTGGCTCGGCGCCTCGGCGGAGAACTTGCCGCTCATTTGGCCCAGATCTTTTCCCGTCCAGAGATCGCGCACGTGGGCTGACAAGTGTGGCGGGTAACCGATGTCGATCCACGACAGCGACAGCTCCGCTGTTTTCGGACCGCGATTGAATAACACGACCGCGCGGCCACCGTCGGCCAACTGCTTCATCCACACTTCGCGATCTCCTTCGCGTTTGACTCTGCGGCCCTGCAATCCGAGCGGATCCTGATCGACGGCGATCACTTCGCGATTCGTGAGGATCTCTTTGATCTCCGGCGTCATGCTGCGCAGATCGTTTCCCGCCATCAAAGGCGCCGACAACAAACACCACAAACTGAAATGCGCGCGGTACTCGTTTGTCGTCATCCCGCCGTTGCCGACTTCCAGCATATCGGGATCGTTCCAATGGCCCGGCCCGGCGTACGATTCGAGCCCGTCCTGAAGATCGAGAATATGGACCACGCCCATGCCGCCCCAATCGCGTTTGCAGTCCCAGCAGTCCTGAATGTCGCCGGTCGTGCGCCAGAGGTTGCCCATGTCTTTGGCCCACAGCCACGGCTTCGCAGTGCCCCACTCGCAGATACTAAAAACAATCGGCCGCCCC
>DASXXL010000621.1:0-5384 GCA_036503085.1 Pyrinomonadaceae bacterium
TGATCGCGCTTTCACGTGGCTTGCGCGCTTCGAACAGTTCGACTACGCGCGGCAGACCGCCCGTGATGTCTTTGGTCTTCGTGGTTTCGCGCGGGATCTTCGCGATGATGTCGCCCGGCTCTACGTCCTCGCCGTCGGTCACCATCAGGTTCGCACGCACGGGCATCTGGTAAGTCTTCAGCACCTTGTTGCCGGCGCTGCGGATCTCCAAACGCGGCTGTTTCTTTTCGTCGGGCGAGTCTTTCACGACCATGCGCGACTGACCAGTTACTTCGTCGACTTCTTCGTCGAACGTCACGCCTTCCTTCAAATCCTGGAACTTAACGTGACCAGCGACTTCGGTAAGAATCGCGAACGTGAACGGGTCCCACGTGGCGAGCAGTTGGTCCTGCGTCACGCGGCTGCCGTCCTCGACGAGGATGTGCGCGCCGTAAACGATCTGATAACGCGCCGCTTCACGGCCGCGATCGTCGATGATGATCAATGAGCCGTTGCGGTTCATCGCGATGCGTTCGCCCTTGCGACTCTTGACCGTTTGCAGGTCGAGATATTTAACCGTGCCGTCCTGGCGAGCTTCGTGTTTCGACGACTCTTCCAGACGCGCGGTACCGCCGATGTGGAACGTACGCATCGTCAACTGCGTGCCCGGTTCGCCGATCGACTGCGCGGCGATAACACCGACCGCTTCACCGATCTCGACTGGACGACCAGTCGCGAGGTTGCGCCCGTAACACTTGATGCAACAGCCGCGACGCGATTCGCACGTCAACACGGAACGAATACGCACGCGCTGAACACCGGAGCGCTGGATTTCAGCAGCCAAATCTTCATCAATCTCCTGATTGGCAGCGACGATCACCGAACCTTCAATCGGATCGGTAACGTCGTCGAGCCCCGTGCGGCCGACGATGCGGTCGCGCAACGACTCGATCTCCTCGCCGCCTTCGACGATCGCGCTCGCGGAGATACCGCGCAACGTGCCGCAGTCGTCTTCGCTGATGATCACGTCTTGGGCCACATCAACCAGCCGGCGGGTCAAATAACCCGAGTCGGCGGTCTTGAGTGCAGTGTCAGCCAGACCCTTGCGAGCGCCGTGTGTTGAGATGAAGTACTGCAACACATTCAGGCCCTCGCGGAAGTTTGCCTGAATCGGAGTCTCAATGATTTCGCCCGAAGGACGAGCCATCAGACCGCGCATACCGGCGAGCTGACGAATCTGCTGCGCGCTACCACGAGCTCCCGAATCGCTCATGACGAGGATCGGATTGAGCTCGCCACTCGAGCGTTCGCGATCGTCCATCGCCTTGAACATTTCCTTGGCGACCTTGTCGGTAACTTCCGACCATATGGCGATCACCTTGTTATAGCGTTCGCCGTTGGTGATAACGCCGTCCTGATACTGCTGCTCGACCGCGATCACATCCTTATCGGCTCGCTCGACAAGCGAGCGCTTGGCGGGCGGCGTCACCAGGTCGTCAATACCGATCGAGATGCCGGCTTTCGTTGCGTACAGGAAGCCGAGCGTCTTCAGATCGTCGAGCATCTTGACGGTCATTTCGTGACCGAGACGGATGTGCGAATAGTTGACCAGCGATTGCAGGCCCTTCTTCTTCAACGTGCCGTTGATGAATGGCAGGCCCGCGGGAATCGAATCGTTAAAAATCACGCGGCCGACGGTCGTGTTGATAACGCGACGCACGTCGTCCTGAACAGTCGCACGCAGGATGTCCTGCGGATCATGCTCCTGAACGAGATCGATCAAGTCGCCCTGGATGCGGAGTTTGATCGGCGTCTGCGTCGTGACTTCACCGGCGTCGAGCGCGAGCAACACTTCCTCGAGCGAAGCGAACACGCGGCCCTCGCCCTTTGCGCCCGGACGATCGCGCGTCAGGTAGTAAATACCGAGAACGATGTCTTGCGACGGCACGGCGATCGGCTGACCGCTCGCCGGGCTGAGAATGTTGTTGCTCGAAAGCATCAGCACTGCCGCTTCGATCTGGGCTTCCGGACTGAGCGGAATGTGGACCGCCATCTGGTCGCCGTCGAAGTCGGCGTTGAACGCCGTACAGACGAGCGGGTGAATCTTGATCGCTTTGCCTTCGACGAGTACCGGCTCGAACGCTTGAATGCCGAGACGGTGCAGCGTCGGAGCGCGATTCAGCAGCACCGGGTGCTCGCGAATCACCTCTTCGAGAATGTCCCAAACCACGGGTTCCTGCCGCTCGACCATCTCGCGCGCCTGCTTGATGGTGGCGGCGTGGCCTTGCTTCTCAAGCTGGTTGTAGATGAACGGCTTGAAGAGCTCGAGCGCCATCTTCTTCGGCAGACCACACTGGTGCAGTTTCAACTCCGGACCGACGACGATTACCGAACGTCCCGAGTAGTCGACGCGCTTACCGAGCAGGTTCTGACGAAAACGTCCCTGCTTGCCCTTGAGCGTTCCGCTCAAAGACTTCAGCGGACGATTGTTGACCCCGCGCAGCACGCGACCGCGACGGCCGTTGTCGAATAACGCGTCGACCGCTTCCTGCAACATGCGCTTTTCGTTGCGCACGATGACTTCCGGCGCCCGCAACTCCATCAGCTTCTTGAGACGGTTGTTGCGGTTGATGACGCGACGATAGAGATCGTTCAAGTCCGAAGTCGCGAAACGGCCACCGTCTAATGGGACCAAAGGCCGCAGCTCGGGTGGAATCACCGGAATCACGTCGAGGATCATCCAGTCCGGACGATTGCCTGACTTGAGGAAACTCGTCGCGACTTTCAGACGCTTCGAATACTTGAGCTTCTTTTGTTGCGAAGTCTCTTCCTTCATCCGCTTGCGCAGATCGACGGCGAGCTCTTCGACGTCAACCATCGCGAGCAGTTCCTTGATTGCTTCGGCGCCCATCTTCGCGACAAACTGCGCGGGATAATCGCGCACCAGTTCGCGATAGCGCTCGTCGCTCAGGAGTTCACGCTCTTTCAATCCCTGCACGTCGCCCGGATCGATCACGATGTACGACTCGAAGTAGAGCACCTTCTCGAGCTCGCGCAGCGGGATGTCGAGCAAGTGGCCGATGCGGCTCGGCAATCCTTTAAAGAACCAGACGTGCGAACACGGGCTGGCTAAGTCGATATGGCCCAGCCGCTCGCGACGCACTTTCGCCTGCGTGACTTCGACGCCGCACTTGTCGCAGATCACGCCGCGGTGTTTCATGCGTTTGTATTTGCCGCAGAGACACTCCCAATCCGCCACCGGCCCGAAGATGCGCGCGCAGAAGAGTCCGTCGCGCTCGGGCTTGAAGGTCCGGTAGTTGATGGTCTCTGGCTTGGTGACCTCACCATGCGACCACTGCCGAATCTTTTCGGGTGACGCAAGCGAGATACGAATAGCTTCAAAATCTGGAGCCAGTTGCGTCTTTTCTTGTTGGAATCTGAACACTTCTTTTCTCCGTTGCTTAGGCTTCGACCGCGCTCGTCACGATGGCTTCGCCGACACCATCCTGCGAACCCGCGCCGTCCTCAGCGGCTTTCTTGTTAATCAACTCGACGTCGAGACAAAGCGACTGCAATTCACGCACGAGCACGTTGAACGACTCCGGCAGACCCGGATCGAAATCCGCCTCGCCCTTTACGATGGCCTCGTAAATCTTGGACCGTCCGGCGACGTCGTCAGATTTCGCCGTCAGCAGTTCCTGAAGAATGTGTGCCGCGCCGTAAGCTTCGAGCGCCCACACCTCCATCTCTCCGAAACGCTGGCCGCCGAACTGCGCCTTACCGCCGAGCGGCTGCTGCGTGATCAAGCTGTATGGTCCAATCGAACGAGCGTGGATCTTGTCGTCCACCAGGTGCGACAGTTTCAGCATGTAGATGTAACCGACCGTCACCTTCTGCTCGAACGGGTCGCCGCTCAGACCGTCGTAAAGCACGGCCTTGCCTGACTCGCTGACGATCTCGGGTAGACCGAGTTCGCTGGCGCGCGAGCCCGCGTCCTGCAGCTTCTTCTTGATCTCGTTCTCGCTTGCGCCGTCGAAAACGGGCGTGGCGAAGTGGAGACCGAGTACGCGCGCGGCCCAGCCGAGGTGTGTCTCGAGGATCTGGCCCACGTTCATACGCGAAGGCACGCCGAGCGGATTGAGCACGATCTCGACCGGCGTTCCGTCCGGCAGGTAAGGCATGTCTTCTTCCGGCAGAATCCGGGCGATGACGCCTTTGTTACCGTGACGTCCGGCCATCTTGTCGCCGACCGACAGCTTGCGCTTCATCGCGATGAAGACTTTCACCATCTTGATCACGCCCGGTGAAAGCTCGTCGCCCTGGCGCAGCTTCGCGATCTTCTCTTCGTAAATGTCGGAGAGGATCTTGATCTGTCGTTCGGTGCGGTCTTCGTACTCCTTGATCTCCGCGCCGATGTCGAGCCGCGAAGAAGCGAGTTGCACTTTGCGCAACGCCTTCGGCTCGACGGTCTTCAACATTTCGCGCGTGATCGGAACGTTTTTCTCAATCACGACTTCGCGATTGACGGTCAGATCCGCCGACAGCTTGCGGCCTTCGAGCAGCTCGTAAATTCGCTCGTCGCGCTGCTCGCGCAGGATACGAATTTCGTCTTCGAGGTCGCGCCGCAGGCGATCTTCCTCGTCCTGCTCGATCGCGAGTGAACGCTGGTCTTTCTCCTGTCCCTTGCGGGTGAAGACCTGCACGTCGACGACGGTGCCGTCGATTCCCGGCGGGCTGACGAGCGACGCGTCCTTCACGTCGCCGGCCTTCTCACCGAAGATCGCGCGCAGCAGTTTCTCTTCCGCCGTCAACTGCGTCTCGCCTTTCGGCGTGACTTTGCCGACGAGGATCGAACCCGGTTTCACTTGCGCGCCGATGCGGATGATGCCGCTCTCGTCTAGGTCGCGCAGCATGTTCTCGCCGACGTTCGGAATGTCGCGGGTGATCTCTTCCGGTCCGAGCTTCGTGTCGCGGGCTTCGATTTCGAGCTCTTCGATGTGAATCGAGGTGTAGTAGTCCTCTTTCACGAGGCGTTCGGAAACGAGAATCGCGTCTTCGAAGTTGTAGCCGCGCCACGGCATGAACGCCACGAGCACGTTGCGGCCGAGAGCGAGCTCTCCGCGGTCGGTACACGGACCGTCAGCGATGACCTGGCCCTTCTGCACGCGCTCGCCGACATGGACGATCGGGCGTTGATTGATACAGGTGTTCTGGTTCGAACGCTTGAATTTGATCAACGTGTAAATGTCCGCCGTCACTTCGCGCGAGATCGTGCCGTCGACGTTGTGATCGGCTTTGACGATGATGCGCTCGGAGTCGACGTAATCGACGACGCCGTCGCGTTTCGCAGCCACGACCGCACCCGAGTCACGCGCCGTGACCTTCTCCATGCCGGTGCCGATGTA
>DASXXL010000622.1:0-7297 GCA_036503085.1 Pyrinomonadaceae bacterium
TTTCGGAGACAAGCGGCTCGCGGCGATGCGCGAGATGATCCTGTCAGACGGCGTTGGCGCGCGCGAAAAGGCACTCGACAAACTGTTGCCGCTGCAACGTGGCGACTTCATCGGCATCTTTCGCGAAATGGTCGGCTTGCCGGTAACGATCCGGCTGCTCGATCCGCCGCTGCACGAGTTTTTGCCGAATGCAGAAGAGCTGAGCAGTGAGCTGGCTGAGTTGAAGATGAAGTTGAAAGGCGCAGGCTCGCTGACAGAGATGGACCACGTGCTCGACGAGATCGATCACAAGCGCGCGTTGCTGCGGGAAGTGAATCGCATTCGTGAAGCGAACCCGATGCTTGGTTTTCGCGGCTGCCGCCTCGGTTTGTTGTTTCCCGAGGTCACGCGCATGCAGTGTCGTGCGATTTTCGAAGCCGCTTGCAAGGTGCAGGGTGAACGCCAGAAGGTCGAGCTCGAGATCATGGTGCCGCTCGTGTCAGTCAGCGAAGAGTTGCGGCAGCAGCGGGAGTTAATTGACGAAGTCGCGCGGCAAGTGATGGGCGAGCACGGGATGACGATCGAATATCTCGTCGGCACGATGATCGAGTTGCCGCGCGCCGCGTTGATGGCCGATCGTATCGCCGCACACGCGCAGTTCTTCTCGTTCGGCACCAACGATCTGACGCAAACGACGTTTGGCTTGAGTCGCGACGATTCGAGCCGCTTCCTGCCAAACTACATCGAACGCAAGATCATGCGCGACGATCCGTTTCAGGTGCTCGATCGCGACGGTGTGGGCCAACTCGTTCGCATGGGCGCTGAGCGCGGACGCGAAGCGAAGCCCGGTTTGAAAGTCGGCATTTGCGGCGAGCACGGCGGCGATCCGCAATCGATCGCTTTCTGTCACGAGATCGGTCTCGACTACGTGAGCTGTTCTCCGTTCCGCGTCCCCGTCGCGCGCCTTGCCGCCGCGCAAGCCGCGTTGACCCCCATCTCAGCCGATGTCTGAAAACGCCGAAGGCGTTGACTAATGTCAGCCCAGGGTCAGAGCGAAGCGACACCCTGGGAAGCCACATTAAGCAACCGCGCAAACGCTGAAAGCGTTGGCTAGCAGATCGACTCCGTTTCGCCAACGCTTTCAGCGTTCGTCACGCTTAACTTTTTATTACCCAGGGTATAAACCCTGGGCTAAAATTTGCGAACTCCTTCGGAGTTCAACCTCTCACACGCCGAAGAACTTCAGATCGCGTTGGGCGGCGTCGAGTCGCGGGCGCTGCCACTTGTCGTCGTCCTGTAGCCCATCGAATGATTTGTTGGTTTCGGACAGGAATATGCGCCAGCGGTAGTGAGCATACGCGCCCATGATGTTGACCGCATACGCTTCGGCCAGATCGCGATCGCCTTTGACGATGATGAAGTTCTCGTCGTTCTTCGTGCTCGCCGTCCCCGAAAAATTGTGGCTTCCGGTAATGACTACCGGGTCTTTCGAGAACGGATCGATCACCAGCACCTTGCTGTGAATGATCGCGTGGCCCACCTTGCTGAGAAACTCGCTGCGCGTCACCTCGGCGGCGAAGTTCGCGAACTTGTGTTTGACTCCTTCAGGCTGAATGATGTTGAGCCGCGCTTGCTTCCGCTCTTCTCCGTTAATTAGTTTCACATCAACCTGCGATTCGTCACCGAAACCTTTCGGCAACGTGCTGACCACTCCGCGCACGTATAAATCCGGCCGGTGTGAAAGCTCCGAAATGGCGGCCAGAACACCCTTCGCGCCCGGCATGAACATCAGGAACAAAATTCCCTGTTTCGCCTTTCTGACTTCCTTTTCTAATGCCTCGAGATCCACGCCTTTGCTCGTACGCGTAAACCAGACGATGCTTCTTACGCTGCCGGCTTTGTCGGCGCCAATCGCTTTCGGCTGACTGTTGGCAGCGATGAACGGCTTGGGAAACGCGCTCTTCGCTTCTCGCAATGCGTGCCATTGTTTGAGGTAAACAGCCGCGACGTCGGCGTTCTCGATCAGGATGCCGTTGTTGACCTGCGTACACAAACCTGTCGGCGCCCAATTCGTGCTGCCGGTCCAAACGCTGATCGGATTGCCTTTCTTGTCGGTGCGAACGAGAAACTTGTTGTGACCAAGCGCGCCCGGCGAAATGAAGCGATCTTTTTGTTCGACCTTTACATCGACGCCTTTCTTGCGCAGTCGTTTTCGCGCTTCTTCGTTTTCGTCGCGACGTCTCGCGTCCGCGGAAGTTTCGCCTTTCTTCGGTGTCACCGAGCCGTTGGCGAGCACAACGTTGGCGTTGCCTTTCAGTTTCTCGAGCGCGGAGATCAATTCGTCGTCACTCAATTCGAAAAGCGCGGCGTAAATCTGACCACCTTTCTTAAACGCGAGGTCCAGTTCATTCAGCAGCGCCCGGCGCAGATCCCCCGAAAGAAACTGGCGAATGGTCTGATCGTCTTTGTCTTTGATCGTGTCTTTGAATTGCGGCAGCGTCAGCTTCTTTTCCTTGAGGAAACGCGCCATGAACTGCGACATCACGAAGCCGCGATTGAAGAACGGTTTGAACTGTCCTTTGGTCGTGCCCAGCACGCGCGGCGGACTCCACACACTCGCTTCAGCTTCTTTTTGCTCGAGCTCGCCACCGGCGTTTCTGATCATCGGTATCACTCGATAAGAAACAGTGTCGCCGGTTTCGGCGTCGTGGTCGGTCCAGGAAAATCTTTGAAAGGGCCACTCGGTCGACGGTCTTACGTTTAATGATTGACCATTTTTCTTGCCATTGGATTTGGCCGGCTTTTCGTGTGCAAAGCCAATCCGATTCACCAGGAAGTCTTCCTCTGTTTTCTTCTTGCCTTTGCGCTTGATGCGCCGTTGGATCGCGAAACCACGGCAGCCGGGAATCGGTTTGGAAATACGCCAGAATAAAAGTGCGTCGTCTTCGTTGACGTAAACTCTGAGCTTTGTCGACATGAGAGGCTCCTTCGGTATGTTCAAAAGGTTGGTACGTGAGCAATGCGCAGGCGAAGACTATGCTCGCTTCTGGCGAAGTGTCAAGGTGATTCCGAGGAGCGGCAAAGTGATGCTCTAAGTTGGGACCGCAGGCGTCTCGCCTGCAAGGCTACGACCAGGATGCTGCCGTGCATTGCAGGCGAGACGCCTGCGGTCCCAGGAGAGCCGTGATTAATGGGGCGCCGAGGCGAACGCCACGTCGGTGATCAGCACGCCGCCTTGGACGTGCTCGTTGAATGTAAATTGCACCGAACGAACCGTGCGCAGGTTAACGCCGCCGAACGCACTCAGCGGCACACGCACCGTATTCAGCACCACTTTCGGCACTGGTCCAACCGAACCGGGCGGGAAATATAGCGCGCCCGAAACGTCGCTCACGCGCACCGATGAGCTCGCGCCGGAAGCATCCGTCAGTACCACGCGAAAGTCCTGCGCCAGATCCGCGAGATTTCGCGCATCCGCGAAGTTGACGCTAACGCGAAACTGCAACGCCTGAAAACCGGAAACATTGCCGAGCGTCACCGGCAGATCGTTTCGATAGTTGCCGGTCAGATTGTTCCAACCAGTTTTGAGTTGACTCAAACCACGCAACGGCGAGCGCGCGCTCGGGGTCGTGTGCGGTTGCCGCGCGTTTGGCTGATCGGGCAAACACTTTTGCGCTTCCGGCGCGTCACCGCCGCAGAGTTCGTATGGCGTCAGACCGGTTTGCGTCGCGGCCCCACCTAACGTGTTGGTCGTGAGGTTAGTGTTGGTCAGTAGTCGATTCACGTCGAGACGCAATTCGGGATTGTCCGGCGCGTGATACGACACGAAGAGATCGGTCGTCTGCGCCGAGGCCGGCGGTGGCGCATCGCCCGTCAGAATCGGGATGAACTGCGTTTCGCCGCCGACGTAAGCGCGGAAGAACGCGCTCATGTAAGCGAGACCAGTGCCGCGTTGCTGTTGCTCAGTCAATCGCTTGTTGCCTTTGACGGTGCCGCATTGCCCATCGGAAGTACCGCCGGGAACAAACGCCAGCCAGTCGTTCGCAGCGCCGGGAATTCCACTCGACGGCGACCAGACGGTGTTGTAGAAATCGTGATTCGCGCCCATCACGAGCTCGTAATGCTTCGGCGCTTGATCGCCCGGCACGTTGTAACGCGCGTCGTCGTAAAAATGTATGCCTTGCAAATCGCTGACGTCGCCGTCGCAGTACGGCAGCAGCACGTTGAGCGCGGCGTTGTTGACGACGAAACGATTGAAGTCCACCGGCGCGAGGGGAAATACGGCCTTGATGCCATACGGCGCACCCGCTGCATTATTCAAAACGTAATGCCGCACGACGCCTTCGCCACCGCGCGAGTGGCCCATTGTGCCGACACGTGTCAGATCCAACTTGCCGACAAACTTCGTCCCGAACGGCGCGCCGCCGGTCGTGTTGAACTGCTTGAGTATATCGAGATGTTTTTGCATCAGCTCGGCTCGCGCCAACGCGCCGAGGTCAAACACCGAGTTGTCGACCGCGTTCACTCCGTTCGCGCTGACAGAAACGACGACGTAGCCGTTGCTGGCGAGAACTTGAGAGAAGTAGTCGTAGCCTTGGTAACTCGGGATGGGTTGATGATTCATCGCGCACGGCCATTCCAGAAACGCCGCGCCGCTGCCGTTAAAGCAGGTTGCGTGACGCCCGTGCAGCAGCACGATTACGGGGAATGGACCACCAGCCAGATTGGTTGGATAGTGAATGGAAGCCTTGAGCTCCACTGGACCAGGGAAATTGCTCGGCTGAAATGCTGTGTCGCCGAAGTCGTACTCTTCGCGCGTAACAGCCAACGGTCCGGTCGTTCCCGGATCGGGCGCTTGGGCGAAAGTGATCTGCACGCTGCCGATGACGAGTAACAGGAGCAGTGCGGTGGTGCAGGTTTTAGTTGTGAGTGTCATTGGTTTTGTCCTCCCCGCTTCAGTTCGAGCTTCGGCGCGAGCCGCGCGCGTCCTTCTTTGTCCGCACCGTAAGAGATCGAGACCACGCCACCGTCAGCAATTAACGAAGCGTCGAAAGTGATCGCGGTGATCTCGGAAAGACTCTCGTTTTCAATTCCCAACCCGACGAGTTGATCGTCGATCCAGATCATCGCGGGCATGGCGCGAACGGGGAATGGTCCACCGGTGACGGTGACTCGCCACGCTCGGTCGACTGCGACCTGTTGACCATGAACTTCGGCAGTCACACTGCGCGGCAGCGTTACTTCCTCCACACGATAACCGGTTACTTTTAGATTGCCGGCGGCGGCCGTGGTCTTACTTTCGGCCAGCACCTTGCCGGGCATTTTTAGAATCTGACGCAATGGTAGCTCTTTGTTAGCAGAGTTGGAGTTTTGCTGGGCCAAGCCGAGGGAACTGCTCGCCACCAGCAGAAACAGCACGACAACAGCAATCGCCACACAGCGACTGATGAGACTTCGCTTCATAATACAGCTCTCCTTTGAATGATTGACTACTCTAGGCTATTAATGGGAGGTGCTCTCTCTGTCGGGAAGCAGGCGATAAGTTAATGACAAATATGAGAACTGTCAATGTCCTTTTGGTCCTGTTGGCCGTTTTCTTCAGCGGCTCGCAACAAT
Source organism: Pyrinomonadaceae bacterium (assembly GCA_036503085.1). Lineage (GTDB taxonomy): Bacteria > Acidobacteriota > Blastocatellia > Pyrinomonadales > Pyrinomonadaceae > PSRF01. The sequence continues at coordinate 5,596 of DASXXL010000622.1, forward strand.
CCTCGACGGAGCATAGCCGCGGGCGGTGGCGTCTCGTTTGGTCCGATGAGTTTGATTACGCGGGACTGCCGGATCCGAAGAAGTGGGACTACGACGTTGGGGGCGAGGGTTGGGGTAACAAGGAGTTGCAGTTCTATACCGCGCGTCGCAAAGAGAATGCGCGTGTCGAGAATGGTCGCTTGATTATCGAAGCACGCAAAGAAGCGTGGCAGGGACGTGAATATACGTCGGCGCGTTTGGTCTCGCGCGGCAAGGGCGACTGGACTTACGGTCGTTTCGAAGTGCGCGCGAAGTTACCTTCGGGCCGCGGCACGTGGCCGGCGATCTGGATGCTGCCGACTGGTTGGACTTACGGCGGTTGGCCCAGGAGCGGCGAGATCGACATCATGGAGCACGTCGGTTTCGATCCGGACGTCGTGCACGCGAGCGTGCACTCGGCTGCTTACAATCACAAGATTCAGACGCAGAAAACGGCGCAACTCAAAATTCCGACGTCACGTAGCGAGTTCAACGTGTACGCGGTCGAATGGACGCCCGAAGAGATTCGCGGCTTCGTCAACGACCAGCTTTACTTCACCTTCCGCAACGAACGTCTCACGAATCCGGCAGCGGATTATCAGCAGTGGCCTTTCGACAAGCCGTTTCACTTACTGCTGAATCTCGCCGTCGGCGGCACGTGGGGCGGACAACAAGGCGTCGATCCCGCAATCTGGCCGCAACGACTCGAGATCGACTACGTCCGCGTTTACCAGATGGACAAATCGCAGTAAATACAACCGCGACCCGCGTCAGCAGCGTCTACAGTTTTGTAGCAGTACTTCACCGTCTCCCCTCCAAAACTTCAAGCCAATCAGGAGAGCCCACGATGAAGAAATGCATGCTGATCGTTTTTTCGCTCTTCGCGGTCGCCACCGCATCCGCACAGGAATCTGGTAATCGAATCTACGGCAATAACGGCTACTACCAACAAAGACAACGCTTGGCATCAAAACGGACTTCACGTTTTTCTACGATCCATTTGAAGCCAGCAGCTTCGACTCAGTGCTCGCGCCTTTAGGACTCGAGCCCGCCGTGCAATTCTCACTATATCTGCGGGTGCAATACGAATTCAAAAGACCAAAGCTTAACTAGGCATTAGGCGCTCAAAGACGCTCCAGGATAAGGGCCGCTGAGTTCCAGCGGCCCCTGTGCGAAACGTTTTTGGAGCTTTCTCCATACCCCATCAGAAGGAAACGAGGAGGATAACGATGGCAACCCTTACGCCTGAATGGCTGAAAACTGCGCTTGAAGTGACCGGTGGCTTCGAAACCGACGGCGACCCCTGGGCCGGCATTTCGAACGACTTCGACAACATGGGCATCTCCTGCGGAATTCTCCAGTGGAACATCGGACAGGGATCGTTACAGCCGCTGGTGAAGAAATGCGGCCTGCCCGCCGTGCAGAAACACATGCCCGTCCATGGCAACGAACTGTGGAACGCCTGCCAGGGAACGATTGCGAACGGGCTTCAGATCGTTCGTAGCTGGCAACCAAACAAAAAGTTGAAGCCTGACGTGATGAGCGAGTTGCGCACGTTGTTCGGCTCGCCGGAAATGAAGGAACAGCAGATGGCCGCAGCGCTGCACGTCGGCCAGGAATCCATGAACCTCGCCTCACAATGGGCCAGCGAGTTGCGGGGTGGCGATCCGAGGCTGAAAGAGTT
>DASXXL010000623.1:0-3976 GCA_036503085.1 Pyrinomonadaceae bacterium
CGACGGTGGTGATGGGCCGCTTACGCGACATGCCCACGTTGAAAGTCGAAAAGCCTGAGCTTCCGTTCTTGCGCTTCCTGGAGAAGCCACGCGTCTACTACCCGAAGATCGAATTGGTCGTCGATGCGGAGTTGTCGACTGCGACCGACCCGTATCTCGGCGACCACATCTTCCGTGGCGAACGGCTGGTGCCCGCGGTGATGGGAATGGAGGCGATGGCCCAAGTCTTCATGGCGCTGATGGAGACGAGCGAGCCGCCAATGTTCGAGCAGGTCAAGTTCGAGCGGCCTGTCGTCGTTAGCGAGGGAGCAACACATACAATTCGCGTCGCCGCGCTCGTGCGTGCTCCGGGCTGCGTTGAGATCGTCTTGCGCAGCTCGGAGACGAGTTTTCAGGTTGATCATTTTCGTGCGGTCTGTCGCGTGGGCGATGCTTCGTTAGAGCGCGAGCGGCGCCCGATCGATCTCAAGACCCGCGTCGCTCTCGATCCCGAACACGATCTGTACGGCAGAATTCTTTTCCACACTGGACGCTTTCAACGCCTGCGCGAATATCGCGCGCTCAAAGCCACGGAGTGCGCGGCTGAGATCGCACTCGACAGGAACGTCAACTGGTTCGGCAGATACTTACCGGCTGGTCTTGTGCTTGGGGATCCGGGTGCGCGCGATGCGGCTATTCACGCAGTCCAGGCCTGCGTACCGCAGGTTACGCTTTTGCCGGTTGGCGTCGAGAAGATAACCGGCAACTTGAACGACCAAGTGGGTGAGCTATTCGTACACGCACAGGAAAGAGAGCGATTGCCGAACGGCTTCGTGTACGACATCGAGTTGACTGACAGCGAAGGGCGCGTGCGAGAGCGATGGGAGCGTCTGCAATTGCGCGCGGTCAGCGGATCGGAGTTCAAAGCTCCGTGGCCCGAGGGATTGCTGACACCCTATGTCGAACGATGTCTGCTGGAGTTGATACCCGGCGCGGATGTTTCGATTGCCTTCGAGCGCGGTGAATCATTAGACCGTCGCGATCGCAGCACGCGCGCAATTGAGCGTGCGCTCGGCGGCGGTTGCGTCATCAGGCGTGCAGATGGAAAACCCGAGACATGCGACGGCCGCAACGTGTCTGCTTCTCACTCCGGCGATCTAACGATGGCAGTCGCCGCACACACTCCCGTCGGCTGCGACCTCGAACTCGTGGCATCGCGACCAGCCACGATCTGGCGCGACATCCTCGGCGCCGAACGATTTGCTCTTGCCGAAGTCATTAGTCACGAAACACAGGAAACACTCGATACGGCAGCGACGCGCGTTTGGACCTCAGTCGAATGTCTGAAGAAAGCCGGCGCAGGCACGAATGCACCTCTCGTCTTCACCCACGCTGCGAGCAACGGCTGGATCCTGCTCGAATCCGGCGAGTTGAAAATCGCCTCCGGCGTGGTCCAGACAGACGGAGCGAAAACAGATCTCGCAATTGCTTTATTAACGGGAGACGAAGATGCGCGCTTATGAATATCGACACGTCGTCGGCTTCGAGGAGACGAACCTCGTCGGCAATGTCTATTACGCCAACCACGTGCGCTGGCAAGGGCGATGTCGCGAGATGTTTCTGCGTGACCGCGCGCCAGAAGTTGTCGATGCATTCAAGCATGGTCTCGCCCTCGTGACGACGCGCGTGTCGTGTGAATTCATGGTGGAGCTCGTCGCCTTCGACGAGATCATCTTGCGCATGCGTCTCGGCGAACTGCGACAGAACCGCATCACGATGACCTTCGAGTACTGGCGGCATACGACCAGCGGCGAAGAACTCGTGGCCCGCGGCGAGCAACAAGTCGCCTGCATGCAGCGCGAAGGCGAGCAGGTCGTGCCTGTTCCGGTGCCCTCCCAGTTGCGCGAGGCGTTAAAAGAATATGCAAGAGACTGAAGCGTTGAGAAACGAGACCTTGGACCACGCGTTCAACAGCGGCCCCAGTTCAGCGTGCCGTGAAGACACCCTTGCGTCACACCGTCGTGCAGTCGAGCGCGTGATCACGTCCGCGCGTGAGCGATTATGCGAGCCCATCTCGTTGCACGACATGTCGCGCGTCGCCTATCTCAGCGCATTCCACTTCAATCGCGTGTTTCACCAAATCACCGGCCTGCCGCCAAACAAGTTCATCTCGGCGATGCGGCTGGACGAAGCGAAGCGGCTGCTCCTAAACACAAACCTCAGCATCACCGACATCTGCTTCGAAGTCGGCTACAACAGTCTCAGCACGTTCACCAGGCTTTTCACGCAACGCGTCGGACTTGGACCACGCGAGTTTCGTTACCTCGCTGAACGTATCACTCCCGCTTCCGTAGAATCACTTTGCGCTCACTACGCGGAACTCAACGGGCGCGCGACGCTCCGTGCTGAAGGGATTCAGGGCTTCGTCGACTCACTCACGCCTACCGAAGGATTGATCTTCGTCGGTCTCTTCCCCGCCCACATACCGCAGAGTCGTCCTGTCGGCGGCGCTCTCCTCACGTCACCCGGCGCGTTTCATATCGGTCCCGTTCCGGACGGGACTTATCACCTGCTCGCGGCCTCGCTGCCGCCACTCGCCGACACGCTCGGCTATCTGTTACCTGACAGCGCGAACCTTTTAGTGGGCGCCGGGAACGCGCCGGTGATTGTCCGACAGGGCCGAGCGAGTGGTCCAATTAGCATCTCGCTGCGGCCGATGGCCCTGACCGATCCGCCACTCCTGATCTCGCTTCCCTTTTTATTGACTGACACGCTGAAGTGACGTGTTTTAGCGGACGACTTTCCAAAGCCTGAGCAGACTCGGAATAAGCAACAACGTAGTGACCGCGCAGGTGAGAAGGCACAAACAGATCATCACGCCGAGCTGCACGTTCGGCGCGATTTCAGACAACATCAGCACGGAAAAACCCGCTGTGATCGAAGCAGCACTGACGACGACCGCGGGGCCGGTGAGTTCGAGCGTACCGCGCAGGGCTTCACCCGCAGATAAGCCTTTACGAAGCCGCTCGCGATAGGCCGTTGTCAAATGGATCGCGAAGTCCAATCCGATGCCGAGCGCAATACCTGCGAACATCGAGTTCGCGATTCCCAGCGGCGTGCCCACGAGCGCCAGCGCGGCGAGCACGAGCAGCAGACTCAAGCCAACCGGCAGGATAGCGATGAGTCCCATCCGTATCGATCTCAGCAGTAACGTAATCAGAATCAGATCGGTCAGCAGCGCTAACACAATTGATGACGTCTGCCCCTGGACCAACAGGCGCACCGTCAGGTAACTGATCCAACCATCGCCGAACGGCACGATCTTATGGCCCATTCCCTGGTCCGACATTTCACGCTCGGCCGCTCGCAGCACGTCGTCGATACGGTTGTAGTCAGCGTCGCGAATGAAGACCGTGACGCGGGCCCAACTGTGCTCGTCGTTGACTCGCTCGCGAATCGATGCCTGCGACGAGTGCGAGAGCACCGTGTAGGCACGATCAACGAGTTCCGGTGTGAGCGGCAAGCGTCCGCTGCGTAGACCCGCGCGAAACGCGCCGTAGTTCAAGCCAGCCAGAGACGAATTGATTCTCACGACGTCGTTGAAGAGACAATTGACCGCGCCGACGTGCGGCACTCGCGCCAACACCCATTCGAGCGAGCCGAGCTCCGCGACACCCTCAACGCGGTTGAACCACTCTCCGTGTGTTGCGTCGACCATCAATTCGAGCGCCGTCGTCCCCGCGAGCTTTTCGTTGAAGAACCTGTCGCCGCGCACGATGTCGCTGTTCTTCGGCAAGTTGCGAATCCAACTATCGTCGACGCGGAGACGCGTGGTCGCGAGACCAGCACACGCCGCAACCAGTAACGCGCACACAACCACACGCCGTGGACTTATCCGTCCCGTCAACAGGCGCAACCCCGACGTTGCGGGACGTCCGCCGAGAGCTACCGCTACACGTTCTCGCTCGCCTTTCCGACGGACGCGCGGTTTCGTGAG
>DASXXL010000624.1:0-1524 GCA_036503085.1 Pyrinomonadaceae bacterium
TGCGCGCGAACCTGATGGTGACCGACGGCGAGGACGTGGAGCCCGGCGACATCATCGCGAAGATCCCGCGCGAAACTACGAAGACCAAAGACATCACCGGCGGTTTGCCGCGTGTCGTCGAGCTTTTCGAAGCCCGTCGTCCCGCGGAAACGGCGGTCATGTCGGAGATCGACGGCACGGTTACGCTCGGCGCGATCTCGAAGGGCAAACGTAAACTGATCATCACCGGCGACGACGGTGAAGAGCGCGAGTACGACATCCCGCGCGGTACGCACATCAACGTGCAGGACGGTGATCGCGTTCGTGCCGGCGAAGCGTTGATGGATGGCCCGCTCAATCCACACGACATCTTGCGCGTGTTGGGTATGAGTCGCTTGCAGGAATACCTCGTGAATGAAATTCAGGAGGTCTATCGCTTGCAGGGCGTGAACATCAACGACAAGCACATCGAAGTGATTGTTCGCCAGATGCTGCGCTGGGTGAAGATCAAGGAAGTCGGCGACACCGAGTTTCTGCTCGAAGAGCAGGTCGATCGTTTCCGCTTCCAGGATGAGAACGAGCGCGTGAGACAAGAGAACGGCGAAGTGGCGCAAGCCGAACCGCTGTTGCTCGGTATCACGAAGGCTTCGCTCTCGACCGACTCGTTCATTTCGGCGGCGTCGTTCCAGGAAACCACGCGCGTGTTGACCGAAGCGGCGATTTCCGGCCGTGTCGATTACCTGCGCGGTTTGAAGGAAAACGTGATCATGGGCCGCTTGATTCCCGCCGGCACCGGCATGGAATACTATCGGAACGTCGATATCGAACGCGACGAAACCATCGATCAGGCTCGCGAACGCGACCTCGACGAATTTCCCGACATCGTCGGCGGTCACGACATCGTGCTGCCCTCACGCGAACCGCTCGTCGTTTCTGCCGCTCCCGGCGCTGACGGCGATGGAGCAGCTCCTTCCGAAGAGGAGTAGCACCTTTCACATGACAATCCGTGTACTCTGTGGCATATAACACGGAGTACACGGACCAATGATTCCCAAAGAAATCAAAAATCTTCCCGGCGCGCGCAAAGCAGCGATGCCTGAATTCGTCTCGCCGCAACTCGCGACGCTAATGAAAGAGGCGCCGCGGGGAAACGAGTGGCTGCACGAACTGAAGTTCGACGGCTATCGCTTGCTTTGCCACCTCCAGCGCGGGCACGTTCGTTTGTGGACCAGGAATCGAAAAGACTGGACCGACAAGTTTCCGAACGTAGTGAAGGCGTTGCAGAGTTTGAAAGTGCAGAGCGCGATCCTCGACGCGGAAGTCGTGGCGATGGATAGTTCGGGGCGCAGCAGTTTTCAAATGCTGCAGCAGGCGATTCACAAGACGGCCGGCAAAGGGCTGGTGCTCGAGATCTTCGACTTGATTTACATCGAGGGCTTCAACATTCAGCGGACGCCTCTCGTGGAGCGGAAACGTGTTCTGGAAGAGGTGGTGGCGAGTGTGCGCAGCCATCAGGTGCTGCGTTACAGCGATCACGTTGAAGGC
>DASXXL010000625.1:0-2201 GCA_036503085.1 Pyrinomonadaceae bacterium
TCCACGTCGCGTGTCTGCACCGTGATCACCATCGAACGAAACACCTGATACTTCTCGAAGTACTCGAGCACCGCAAGCGACAGCAGCACAAACAACGTAAGAATGATCGCCATGTCCCAACGCCCGACACCCGCGGCCAAACCAACGCCAAGACAAACCAGCAGCACCGTGATCTCTTTCGGATCGCGGATGTTCGTGCGGAAACGCACGAGCGACGCCGCCGCGAAGATGCCGAAAGCGCGCGCCGCACTGTCGCCGACGACCATCATCATTCCGCCAGCGACGACGGCCATCAGAATCTGCGTCTGGGCCACGTAAGGATTGCGGCGGTTAACCGGCACACCGCGTCGCGGTCGAAACGCGAGCAACGATGCGAGAAACGCGGCGAGTGAAAACCGCAACGCGATGCGCGCCGAGGTCGCTTCCCAACTAGCAAACGACGCGGGCGAAAGTCCCGAAGCGTCTGGTCCAAAGAGTTCGCCCAAGAGCGGCACTCGTTCGCGCGCTTCCTTATCGGAAGCTGCGGGAGTGGCGATTGAAGCGCCGGGCGATGCTGAGGGCGCGGCCGTGCTCGTGCCTGGCGCCGCGGGTTGATCGCTCAGCACGTAAGCCAAAATCCCGCTACCCACGAGGATGACGACAAACGTGGCCAACACCGCGACGGTCAGACGGTTCATGTTCGTGATCCTTTCTGCGTTTAGTTAGATCTTCGCGGCCACAAAGAGGCACAAGAAGCACTCTGCCCGCTCAGTTGTGCCTTTTGTGCTTCTTCGTGGCTGTCAGTGACTGCCGCCAGGCGAACTGTTTGGGCCTTCGAAGAACATCTGGCTGTTGAAGGGTTCCTCATTCGCTTCCATTGGCGGCATTTCGTAAGCGCCGTCAGACCTCATCACCCTGGCTTTCACGTTGTCGCGCAGATAAGCTGCCAGCACGGTGTCTTTCAGATAGCTCTTCAAATCTTCATCGAGCACCGACACGACCACTTCGACGCGTCGATCGAGATTGCGCGCCATCCAATCGGCAGACCCGATGTAGACCTCTTCTTCACCGCCGTTGGCGAAGTAAAAGATGCGGCTGTGTTCGAGAAAGCGCCCAACGATGCTGCGGACGTGAATGGTTTGCGAGAGACCCGGCTCGTTGGGCCGAATCATGCATGAGCCACGAACGATCAGATCGATCTTCACGCCCGCCTGCGACGCTTCGTAAAGCGCCTCGATAATGTTCAGGTCAGTGAGGCGATTGATCTTCGCCATGATGTGCGCGGGCCGGCCTTCGCGCGCGTGAGCCGTCTCGCGTTTGATCAGGGCCGTCATTCGTTTGCGCAGATTCAGCGGCGCCACCAGTAACCGGCCGAACTCTTTTTGGATCGAGAAACCAGTCAGGAAGTTGAACAAATCCGTCGCATCGTCGCCGATGACGGAATCGCTGGTCAGGAGTCCGAAGTCGGTATAGAGCCGGGCGGTGGTCGGGTTGTAGTTGCCGGTGGCGATGTGCGTGTAAGTTTGCAATCCGTGCTCTTCGCGTCGCACGACGAGGGTCACTTTGCTGTGCGTCTTCAAACCGACGACACCATAGACTACGTGCACGCCTGATTCGGCGAGACGCTTGGCCCACTCGATATTGTTCTCTTCGTCAAAGCGCGCTTTGATCTCGACCACGGCCGTCACCTGCTTGCCGCGTTCACTCGCTTCGATCAACGCCTGCGGAATCGGAGACTTCGGTCCCGTGCGATACAAACACATCTTGATCGCGACCACGTCCGGGTCGTGCGCCGCTGATTGAATGAAGTCGACGATCGACATGAACGAGCAATACGGATGATGTAGTAGCACGTCCTGGTTCTTGATCGCTTCAAAAATGCTGTCGGCCTTGCGCAATGCCGGCGGCATGATGGCCTTCAGCGGCTTGTCTTTCAGCTCCGGCTTGTCGAGGCCGTAAAGCTCCATCAACTTGGGGACGTCGAGCAGGCCGTCGATCTTGTAGACGTCGTCCGGTTCGATCTTCAAAGAGTTCGTCAGATACGCAACCATGTCACGCGGCATCGACGACGCGACTTCAAGCCGCACCGGCAAACCAAAACGCCGCTCGCGCAGCGACTCTTTGATCAGCTTCAGCAGATCCGCCGCTTTGTCGTCGCGGATCTCGACGTCGGCGTCGCGCGTCACGCGGAAGAGATGCCCCTTGCTGAGGTGCATGTTTGG
>DASXXL010000626.1:0-7751 GCA_036503085.1 Pyrinomonadaceae bacterium
GCCACCCACTTCGAATCCGGACTCCACGTCGGGTTCAGTGTGCGCGACGGCACCATCCACGGATCCTGGCCCACGATCTTCGCGTCGCCTGACGCCACATCTACGACCCAAACTTTCAGGTTCGTATCGGTGAACAGAATCTTCTTCGAATCGGGCGACCACGACGGCGTGTAGTAATGCGTCGGGTTCTTCAAAGTGATCTCGCGTGGCGGCGTGAGTCCGTCCTGCGCTTCGATGACGAGCTTGTACTCGCCCGACTTGTCGCTGAAGTACGAAACAAACTTGCCGTCAGGCGACCACGCCGGATCGCGTTCCGCGGAGCCGCTCGAGTTCGTCAGGTTGCGAATGTCGCCCTTCTCAGCCGGGATCGTGAAGATCTCGCCGCGCGCTTCCACGACGACGCGCTTGCCCGTTGGCGACAACGCCATGTTCGTTATCCGATTCGTCACGTCTTCCCAATTCGGCATCATCCACGGAAAGTCGCCCGCCGCGGTGATGTTGACGATCTTTTCTTTGCCGCTTTTCGGATCGAGCTCGTGAACGTAACCCGCTTGCTCGAAGACGACCGTGCCCGCGCCGGAGTCGAGCGCCTTCACATCGAAGTCCGTGAACTTCGTCACCTGTGCGAGCTTCTTGCTCTTCGTGTTGTACGACCAGACATTGGCCACACCGTCGCGATCGGAGATAAAGAAAACGTCGTCATCAACCCAGACAGGATCGACGTCCTTCGAGTCAGTCCACGGCGGTGACACGAGATCGTAAGTCTTCAAATCTACAATCCAGATCGGACGATTTTGCCCGCCGCGATAATTGCGCCGCTCTTCGTCCCACGAGTTATTCATGCGATAAGCGATGTGCGTGCCGTCGGGAGAAATCTTGCCTTGATACGCGCGCGGCAACACCATCGGTTGTTCGACGCCGCCGTCGACCGAAACCGTCCAGAAGCGCGGCGCGCCGCTCGGGGCCCACGTCGCGCGGTTGGAAGAAAACAGGATCGACTTGCCATCGGGCGTCCAGCCTTCGACGAGATCAGCGCCCGGATGCCACGTTAATCGCTTCGGCTCGCCGCCGTCGGCAGGCACGACGTAAACGTCGAAGTTGCCGGCGTACTCACCGCTGAACGCGATCAACCTGCCGTCAGGCGAGAAATGCGGATTCGACGTTTGTCCCTGAAAACTCGTCAAACGACGGGCGCTGCCGCCCGCGCGCGGCACGACCCAGATATTGTTTGCGTAAGCAAAAGCGATCTGCGTCGAGCTCACGGTCGGCATGCGCAACAGCCGCGTTTGCCCCGCGCCGTGACCATTCTGGGCTTGTGCGTCAAAGCCGATACTTAAAGCGAGCAGACAGAGAAAGGCGAAAAATAGGCGAGACATTGGGCGGCGTCCTCCAGATTGCGTGGTTGATCTTGATGTGGCGTCTAAGAATACCACATTGTATTATTCGCAAAACCCATCCACGAGGAGAAAGATCATGAGTTCCCTTAAACGCAGTTCGAGTCTCACAGTTGTGCTTTGTATTTTGTGCTTCGCCGTTGCGGCGGCCGCGCAAGTCACGCTGCCGCGCCCGAGCCAGAAGGCGAGTGTGATGCAAAGAATCGGCGTCACTGACGTCACGATCACTTACAGCCGTCCCGCCGTTAAAGGCCGCAAGATCTGGGGCGACCCGTTGCCTGGACAACTTGCCGACGTAAAAGGCGAGGCGACACTCGACGATCAAAACAAGCGTCCGAAGGATGCGGTGATCGCTCCTTACGGACACGTTTGGCGCACCGGCGCGAACGAGGCGACGATGTTTGTCGTCACCGACGATGTCTTAATCAACGGACAAAAGCTTCCCGCGGGCAGCTACAGTCTTCATACCATTCCGAACAAAGACGAATGGACCATCGTGTTCAACGGCACCGCGAACCAGTGGGGTAGTTTCGATTACGATCCTGCGAAGGACACGCTGCGCGTGAAAGCGAAACCGGAGTGGATGAATACGAACGAGGAGTATTTGTCGTACTCGTTCGATCCCGTCACTGACGATTCGGCGCAGGTCAACATTCGCTGGGAGAAGATCAATGTTCCGTTCACGGTGAAAGTGCCGGACGTGAACGCGGTCACGATGATGCACCTGAAAAGCGCTGTTGACGGAGCGAAGCCTGACGATTGGCGCACGCCGTTTCAAGCGGCTCAATTTGCGTTGAATAACAAGAGCACCGATGACGACGCGCAAGGCATGGCGTGGCTCGACCAGTCGATCAAAGTGAAAGAGACTTTCCAGAACCTGGCGACCAAGGCGACGGTTCTCTATAAGGCCGGCAAGAAGGACGAGGCGTTTGCGCTCGCGGACCAGGCGATTCAACGCGGCAAGGCCGACAAGGTCGATACTTCCGCATTCGAAAAGCGCTTGGCCGACATGAAGGCCGGCAAGATTTAGCACCGCTGATTGTAGCCCCTCGCCCCGCCCTGGGAGCGCAGGCGTCTCGCCTGCAACTCACCGGAGCGCCATCAGCGCAGCGTGCAGGCGAGACGCCTGCGCTCCCAGGGTAAGCGGGTAATTCAAGATGGGCGTAGCTAAGTTAACAGACCAAAACACGATCGTTCCTGAGAGTAAGTATGCGCGGGTCGAACGCGAACGGAGATTTCTGCTCGCGGATCTGCCGGAGGGTTTGACCCGCGCCGATCCACATCTCCAGATCACGGATAACTACATCACCGGCACGCGTCTGCGTTTGCGCAAGGTGCGCGATCCGCGCACGAACAAGTGGGTCGTGAAGTTCACGCAGAAGTTTGCGCCGCAGCCGGAAGATTTATCGCGCACGATCATCACCAACACGTATCTCAACGCGCTCGAGGCGGAAACGTTGTCGGTCTTCAACTCGAACGAGATTCGCAAGAATCGTTATCGGTTTGAGTTTGAGGGGCGCGAGTTTGGCGTGGACATGTTTCTCGGAGATTTGTTTGGGTTGGTTTTGGCGGAAGTGAGTTTTGAAACGGATGAGGAGTTGGATAGTTTCGAGAGGCCGCCGTTTGCGATTGCTGACGTGACGAATGATGTGATCTTTTCCGGCGGAAGGTTATCTGAGTTGACGTTTCCGGAAGTCAAACAGCACATCTTTGACCTAAGATTGATATCGCAAGATCGATGAAAACCCGTCTAATCCCTTTCCTTTTGATCGTCGCTTGTGTCGTCGCGGGGTGTAAGAAGACCGCCGCGCCGCCTGCGCCAGCGGCAGCGCCGAATGCCGCGCCGGGCTTGCCGCAACTCGCCGACGTGCAGGGCGGCAACACGCCCGCGCCACAGACGAAATACTTCAAAGGCTCGATCGGCTCTTCGCTCGACTTGCAGATGAAGCTCGTGCGCGCCGATCCGCAGCTTACCGGCAGTTACTTTTATCAACGGGTCGGCACGCGCATAAATCTGCGCGGCACGATCGATCCGGACGGAAAGTTTGTGCTCGAAGAGTTCGATCCAGCGGGCAAACAGACCGGCACTTTCAAAGGCATGTGGACTGTCGACGCGCAGGACGGCACCGCGCAACTCGCCGGCTTCTGGACCAAGCCGGGCCAGAAAGAAGGCGACAAAAACGCGGCGGCATTCTCGGTCCACGAAGAACCGATCACGTTCAGCGGCGATGCGGAAATCGTTGCGAAGTCGATCAAAGAAGCCAACAAGCAGTTGAATTACGAGATCGACGTGCAGTATCCGCAAATAGCGGGCGGCGCGAATCCGAATTTTGAAAAGTTCAACCAAGTCGTGCGCGCGCTCGTGACGAAGAAGGTGGCGGAGTTCAAGAAAGACGTGCAGCCGAAGGAAGGTGACGAGCCACCGCCGGAAGGATCGATGGGCAGCGACATCGGCATCGGTTACGAAGTGGCAATGGCGCGGGACGATCTGATCAGTGTCGAGTTTGATGTGGGCAGTTACTACCAGGGCGCGGCGCACCCGAACACGTATACAGAAACGCTTAACTACGATCTGAAGAACGGTAAGCCGATCAACTTGAGCGATCTGTTCAAACCCGGCGCGAAGTATTTGCAAACGCTGGCGCAGTATTGCATCGCCGATCTGAAGAAGCAGTCGAAAGCGAAAGACGACATGCTTCCAGATGATGAGATTCAAAACGGCGCTGGACCATCAGCGAAGAACTACCGCAGTTGGAAAATCACACGGAAAGGCCTGGGCATCAACTTCGACGCTTACCAGGTTGGCCCATACGCAGCCGGGCCGCAGTATTTACTCGTGCCTTATGCAAACCTGAAGGACGTGATCAGTACGGAAGGACCTATCGCGGGAGTGCTCATGCAGTAGCCACAAAGAGGCACAAGAAACACAAAAGAAGATGAGTGCGTCGAAGTCTGTGTAGTTGAATCTGCTAAGAGGTTTGTGCTTCTTGTGCTTCTTTGTGGCTTTGAGAGAAGTAGAACGCAAGGCCGAAAGCTACGAACATGATCGCGGCGCCGGTCCAGAAGGTGATAAAGAGCGAATGGTCGCTCATGTAATGCGGTTGGCCGTCAGCGCCGAGATGCGCGACCGAACTGGCAATTAACACCGCCGCCAGCGATGGTCCAACGGCGCGCGCTAAACTCGCCACCGACTGCATCACACCCAAAACCGTTCCCTGTTCAGCCGGTCCGACGCTCTTCGAAGCAAGACTCGTCAACGCCGGCGTCGCGAGCGAGTTTCCCGCTGAGAACACGCCGCCGCCGATCAACAACCCTGCCAAACCTCCAGCGGCCGGCCCGACAAACGGCACCGCAAACAGACTGATCGCAAAGCAGAACGCGCCGACGATCACGAGCGGCAGCTCGCCGAAACGTTTCACCAGTCGACCAATCAACCCGCCCTGAATAATCACCGCGATCAGTCCGACGTAAGCAAACAGATAACCCGTGTGCTGCGCGTCGTAGCCGAAGCGAAACATCGTGTAGAGCGAAAACGACGTCGTCATGATCGAGAACGCGACGATGAACAGAAAGTAGATCACCATCACAAACGCGAGCCGCGGTTGTTTCAGTGACTTGATCACCTGGTTGAGACCGCGCCCACCCGCGGCCTGGTGCTTCGCCGGATGATCGCGCGTGACGGTCTCGGGCAGTCTGAAATACAGCAGTATCGCATTGAGGAAACAGAGCGCGGCCGCAAAGAAGAACGGCACTTGAATTCCCCAACGGCTGAGAATGCCGCCGATCGCTGGTCCAAAAATAAACCCGAGACCAAACGCCGCGCCAATCAAGCCCATTCCTTTCGCGCGGTTTTCACTCGTCGTAATGTCGGCGATGTAGGCTTGCGCGGTCGAGATGTTGCCGCCGGTGATGCCATCGAGAATGCGTCCGGCGAAGAGCATCCAGAGCGTCGTGGCGAGTCCGAGCACGAGGAAACCGATGCCGGTGCCGATGATCGAAAGAAAGAGCACTGGCCGCCGGCCGTGCTTGTCAGACAAGCCGCCGAGTATTGGCGCGAAGATCAGTTGCATTATCGAGTAAGACGCGAAGAGCAGTCCGACCGTGCGTGGCGTGGCGTTGAAGATCGTGCCTTCGGCATAGAACGGCAGCACCGGAATCACAATGCCGAAACCGACGAGATCGATAAAGACGGTAGTGAAGATTACGATGAGACGCGAGCGGTCCAACTAGCGGCGACCTCCGCTCAAACTTCTGTCTACCGAAAGTTGTCCGCCGCCGGCGATCAGCAACGCGATCGCGATCGCGAGCAGCGCCATCGGATATTCGAGACCGCGGTTGTTTGCAAAGAAGTTCGGCCAGTGAACGCCGGCAATCGCCGTGATCATCACGCAGGCGATCAGGAAAGCGCCGACGCGCGTCAGAAATCCGAGTAGCACGAGAATGCCGCCAAAGAATTCCGCGAAGGCGGCAAAGGTCAGCCAGAGCCACGCCGGGCGCATAAAACTCAGCGGCGTGTTGCCGGCGGTAAAGGTTTTAAAACCCGGACCATTGAAACTACCAAGCACTTTTTGCGAGCCGTGTGCGATGAACACCGCTGCGAGTGCGAGACGCAGTGGCACAGTGAACCACGTTGAGGAGGTGGCGATCAGTTTACGAAACATGATGAGAGCCTCTTCATGCGATTGGGTTGTTAGCCGAGCCGCAAGATAGTATCAGGCGACGAGGTAAGGATGAAATCAGTGGCTCGTCGCTTGGTTGAGCCGGGCGACGATCGCCTGTTTGGGTTGCGCGCCGACGATGCGATCGATGATGGCGCCATTTTTGAAGATCAGCATCGTGGGGATGCTCGCGATTTGATAACGCGAGGCGGTCATCGGATTGTCGTCGACGTTCATCTTGGCAATGCGATAGCGGCCGTTGGACTCGGCGGCGAGTTGGTCCACGATTGGGCCAACGATGCGGCACGGGCCGCACCACGGCGCCCAGAAGTCGACGAGCGTCGGCGGGCCGGAGGCGTTCAGCACTTCTTCTTGAAACGAGGCGTCGGTGAGCACGGTCGGTCCGGCACTCGCGCCGTTGGCGGCTGCCGCGTCGAGTGTTGTGCCGCAGCGGCCGCACTTTGCTTCGCTCGTTGCGAGCCGGTTTTCATCTACCCTATTGTTAGCCCCACACTTATGACACGTTACGACTTTCATGATTCACCCCTCACTTTGCACACACATTTGACTAGCTAGAAGTCGCAAAAGTTTTGCGAAATCTAGTAACATTCGGGACATGCAGAAGCGCCCACTTTTCAGCGGTGTGTTGTTTGTACTTTTCCTCTTTTCGTTTGGCAACCTAACCAGCGCCCAAGTCACATCGTCACCCGACATTTCTTACACCATCGCGATGCCGCGGCCGCACACGCATCTCTTCGACGTCGAGATCACGATCAAGAGCGCAGCGAACGCGCCGGATCAGCAACAGCTCATCATGCCCGTGTGGACACCCGGTTCATATCTCATTCGCGAATTCGAGCGTCACGTGCAGGACTTCAACGCGACCGACGCCGCGGGCCAGCCGCTCAAGTGGGAGAAGATCAACAAAGACACCTGGCGCGTAATGACGAACGGCGCGCACGAGTGGCGCGCAACGTATCGCGTCTACGCCAACGAACTCTCGGTGCGCACGAGCGAGCTGAACTCGAGTCACGCGTTTTGGAACAACGCGAACCTGTTGATGTATCCCGACGGTTATCTCAAAGCGCCGTCAACGGTCCACGTGCTCGCGCCCGACGTTTGGAAAGTCGCGACCGGACTTCCCACCGTAGCCGGCCAACGCAATACGTTTCGCGCTGAAAACTTCGACATCCTTTACGACTCGCCTTTCGAAGCCAGCAATTTCAAGACGCTCGCTTTCAACGTCAAAGGCGTGCCGCATCGCATCGTGATCGACGGCGAAGGCAACTACGATCCCGAAGCCATGCGTCGCGACGTGCAGAAGATCGTCGAGACTGAAGCAAACCTGATGGGCGAGATTCCGTATCACGACTACACGTTCATTCTTCACCTGCGCGAAGAAGGCGGCGGCGGTCTCGAACACCTCAATTCCACCGCGCTCGGCTTTCCGCGTTTTGGTTTCGGCACGGGTCAGGGGAGTCGCGCGACTTCTTCGGGGCCAAACTCAACGGCGGAAGTCGATCGCGACTATCGCAACTTTCTTTCGCTCGTCGCGCATGAGTTCTTCCACTTGTGGAACGTGAAGCGAATTCGTCCCGACGCGCTTGGACCATTCGACTACACGCAGGAGAACTATACCAAGCTGCTATGGGTCGCTGAAGGCATCACCGATTACTACTCCGAAATCGCTTTGCGCCGT
>DASXXL010000627.1:0-7608 GCA_036503085.1 Pyrinomonadaceae bacterium
ATATCCCGATGAACTTACAGAAGGATTTGAGAGAGTTTGTCGAGTTGTTGAGCGCACTTGAGGTGCATTTTCTGGTCGTCGGGGCTTTCGCCGTCGCCTATCACGGCTACCCTAGATATACAGCCGACATCGATCTCTTCATCGAACGATCGCCCCACAATGCGGAGCGGTTGCTACAGGCCATTCATCAGTTTGGCTTCGGCGACGTCGGGCTTACTGACCAGGACTTTTTGCGAGAAGACCAGGTAATTCAGTTGGGAGTCGCTCCAAACAGAATTGATATCATGACTCATATCTCAGGTGTTGCGTTTGAAGATGCCTGGGCGTCGCGGGAGTTTGGTGAGGTCGGCGGCTTACGCATTCCCTTCATTTCACGGGAAATGCTAAAACGAAATAAAGCCGCTTCCGGGCGCACGCAGGATCTTGCAGATCTCGAACACCTCTGATTGGGAGACGCTGGTTGTCATCACAATACGACGATCTGGAACCGCTTGAACTCGCCGGCGTGAAGACGTATCCGCTTGCCTCACGTCATAGCAAAGTTAAGTTGGAGGATTTTGCGAGGGCGATTGAGAGTGAGGGGGAGACGGTGGGGGAGTTGCTCGCAAGTTTGCCGAATGTGCTGGCGGTGCAGTCGTTGAGGCAGATTGCTGAACGGGTGCGGCGCGCGCGTGACTCAAAGAAACCGATCATCTGGGGAATTGGCGGGCATGTGATCAAGACCGGGTTGGCGCCGCTGCTCATCGATCTGATGAAGCATGGGTTTGTTTCGGCGATCGCGGCGAACGGATCGGTGTTGGTCCATGACGCGGAGATCGCGCTGATCGGCTCGACATCTGAGGACGTGGACGCCACGTTATCGGAAGGTGTCTTTGGCGGCGCAGATGAGACGGGCAGGTTGCTGAACGGCGCAGCGCAGGATGGCGCGAAGGAACAGATCGGATTAGGTGAAGCTGTTGGGCGAAGGTTGCTGGCGATGAACCCGCAGCATCGAGACTATTCGCTTCTGTGTTCCGCTTACGAAAACAAAATTCCTTTCACGATTCATCTCACGATCGGCGGCGACATCGCGCACTTTCATCCTACCGCCGACGGCGCGGCACTAGGCGCGACGAGCCACACGGACTTTCGTCTGCTCGCAGAACTCGTGAAGCGTATGGATGGCGGCGGCGTTTATCTGAACGTCGGCTCAGCAGTTGTGCTGCCGGAAGTCTTTCTCAAGTGTGTGACGCTGGTGCGCAATCTGGGCCATCCGCTCACCAACATCACGACCGCAAATTTCGATTTCATTCAATCGTATCGACCACTGACAAACGTCGTGCGCCGGCCCACCGAGAAAGGCGCGGGCGAAGGCTTCTCGATCACCGGTCATCACGAACTTACGATCCCTTTGCTCGCCGCGATGCTAAAAACCGCTTGACCCGAGACCGCGGCTCAGGTAAGCTCACGCCTTAGCTGAAATTGAAAACGGATTTCAATTTCGCAGAAGAACACCACGAAAGGTTCGCGTCATGTCAGCCAAGGTCTTCCCGAAGCTCGCTCTCGCTCTACTCGTTTTAGCAAGTCTTTTCGTCATCGCCACAGCCCAAACAACCCAGCGAAAGACAATACTGACGGGTAAAGTCTTCGATCCGAATCGCGCCGCCATACCTAACGCCGACATCTGGATCAGCGGCAACGGGGCGGGCGCAACTTCGACTGTCACCGACGCGAACGGCGAGTTTTCCCTGCTCCTGAGTCCCGGCGAATATCAGGTGCGGGCGATGGCCGAAGGCTTCGCTGAAGCTACCGAAACAGTGAACCTGACCGGTCTAAAAAATTCACAATCGATCGAATTAACTCTCTCGCTGGCCTCGTCAAACGCCACCGTCACGATCACAGACATCGCAGCTTACGGTATCAACACGATCAGCACCGCGACCAAAACACTGACGCCCTTGCGCGACATTCCGCAGTCGATCTCGGTCGTGACCAAAGAACAGATTCGCGATCAAGCGATGGCCAGCATCACGGACGTCGTCGCTTACGTTCCCGGCGTCACGTCGCACCAGGGCGAAAATAATCGCGACCAACTCGTCATTCGCGGCAACAGCACCAGCGCCGACTTCTTCCTGAACGGCGTGCGCGACGACGTTCAGTACTATCGCGATCTCTACAACGTTGAGCGCGTCGAAGCTTTAAAAGGTCCAAACTCGATGCTCTTCGGACGCGGTGGCGGTGGCGGCGTGATCAATCGCGTCAGCAAAGAAGCCGGCTTCTCGGCGCTGCGTGAATTCGCATTTCAAGGCGGCTCGTTCGGAAACAAACGCTTCACCGCCGACCTGGACCAGCCAATCAACAACCGCCTCGCTGTGAGACTCAACGGTCTTTACGAAAACAGCGGCAGCTTCCGCGACTTTGTCGATCTCGAGCGTTATGGCGTGAACCCGACCGCGACCATCGTCGTCGGTTCAAAAACGGCGGTCAAACTTTCATACGAATACTTTCACGACGGACGCGTCGCCGATCGCGGTATTCCCTCGTTTCACGGCCGCCCGCTTGATGTACCCATTGAGACCTTCTTCGGCAATCCCGACAACAGCCGCGTGCGTGCCGGCGTGAATCTGTTCGCCGCCAACATCGATCACCAGGCCGGACGCTTCAACATTCACAATCGCACGATGTTTGGCGACTACGATCGCTTTTATCAAAACTACGTGCCCGGCGCGGTCACCGCAGACAAAACAAAGGCCACGATCACCGCATACAACAACGCTACGAAGCGACGCAATCTGTTCAACCAAACCGACGTGACGTTCAACGCGTCAACCGGCAAGGTCCGTCACAACTTCCTCGTGGGCGCAGAGCTCGGCCGACAAAACACCGACAACCTGCGGAACAGCGGTTTCTTCAACAACACCACGACTTCGATTCTCGCGCCGCTTTCAGACACGACCATCGACACGCCCATAACGTTTCGCCAGAACGCAACCGACGCGAACAATCATGTGAGAACCAATCTCGCCGCGACTTATCTTCAAGACCAGATCGCGATCAATCGTTATCTGCAAGTCGTGACCGGTGTGCGCTTCGACTATTTCGATCTACAGTTTCACAACAACCGTAACAACCACGATCTGCGCCGTATTGATCGCCTGGTCTCGCCAAGAGCAGGAGTTATCGTCAAGCCGGTTACTTCTCTCTCACTTTACGCCAACTACGGCGTGGCTTACTTGCCGAGCTCAGGCGATCAATTCTCTTCGCTGACGACGATTACGCAACAGGTGAAGCCCGAGCAGTTCAGCAACTACGAACTCGGCGCGAAGTGGGACGTGCGCCGCAATCTTTCGCTGACGACCGCAGTCTATCGGCAGGATCGCACCAACACGCGCGCCACCGACCCCAACGACCCAACCAGAATTCTGCAAACGGGCAGCCAACGTACGAACGGTTACGAGCTCGGTTTGAACGGCAACATCACTTCGAAGTGGAGCGTCGCCGGCGGCTATGCGTATCAGGACGCGTTCATCACTAACGCGACCGTCTCCGCTGCTAAAGGCGCGCAGGTCGGACTCGTGCCGCATCACAGTTTCTCGTTGTGGAACAGTTACCGGGTGCTGTCGAATCTCGGGCTCGGCCTCGGCGTCGTTCATCGCACAGAAATGTTTGCCGCTTTCGATAACAGCGTCGTGTTGCCGGGTTACACGCGCGCCGATGCCGCCGTGTTCTTCACCGTCAACGAACACTGGCGTCTGCAAGCAAACATTCAAAACCTCTTCGACACGCGTTACTACCTGAACGCCGACGGCAACAACAACATCTCGCCTGGTGCGCCACGCGGCGCCCGCGTTGCGCTCATCGCCAGGTTCTAACCGCAGTCTCGTGAAAAGCCGCAGTCGTGCTAAACTCCGCGTGCATTATCAGTACAAAGTGCGCGGAGTGAGCGCGCCGACAAAAGGGTTAACTGGTGGACGCTGAAAAACTCAAACACTTCGAAAGCCTTCTTCTCAACCAGCTTAGACAGTTCACGGAACAGATCCGAACGGATCAGGCAGCGGCACTCGAACTCTACGACGATGGCGTGAAAGACAGCGTCGATCTCTCGGTGCAGGACTTACAAAAAGAGATCGCTCTTCGGTTGGGTGAAAAGAGTTCGCAGGCCGTGGCCGACATCGATCAGGCGCTACTCCGGATCAAGGAAGGAACTTACGGCATGTGCGCCCGTTGCGGTAAACCGATCGACGAACGCCGGCTCGAAGCGATGCCCACCGCGCGTTACGACGCCGCCTGTAAGGCAATCATCGAAAACGCCGACGGCGAGGACGATCTACCTACACTTTAATCACGCTTTCGGGTGTGCCTTATCGTAAACCTCGACTAACTTCTCCATCGAAACGTGCGTGTAGATCTGCGTCGTCGATAGACGCGCGTGGCCCAGCAGCTCCTGGATGTCGCGCAGGTCGGCGCCGCTGTCGAGCAGGTGCGTCGCAAATGAATGACGCAGCGCGTGCGGGCTGATGTTGTGCATGCCGGCGCAAATGCGGATGTACTTCTCCACCATTCTGCCCACCGAACGCGTCGTGATGCGCGTGCCCTGGTAATTCAGGAACAGAACTTCTTCATCGCGCTTCGAGATCGGCGCGTTGCAAAAAAACCTCTCGCGCACTTGCAGATACCCGCGAATCGCTTCCGCCGCCGGATCGCCGAACGGAACGATGCGCTGTTTGCGTCGCTTGCCGGTGACGCGAATCAGGCGGTTGTGCAGATCGACGTCGGAAACGTTGAGCGTTGTCAGCTCCGCGACACGCACGCCGGTCGCGTACATTAACTCCAGCATCGCGCGATCGCGTTTGCCGAGATCAGTTTCGAGATCGGGTGACTCGATAAAACGAATCGCTTCTTCGATGGAGAGATGCGTCGGAAGTTTCTTTTCGAGTCGCGGCGTAGCGACGAGTTTCGCCGGGTTCAGTTCCACAACACCTTCACGCACGAGAAACTGAAAGAAGGTGCGCAAGGCCGCGAGCTTGCGCGCGATCGAGGCTTTTTTCTTTTGCGCGCCGTGAAGCTGGCCCAGCCACTCGCGAATGGTTAAGTGATCTATTTCAGTGACTTCGGGAAGGCTGCGCGGGCGCGCTCCGCTGGGATCGAGGAAGTCTAAAAACTGTTCGAGGTCGCTGGCGTAGTTGCGTAAGGTGTGGGCGCTGACGTTGCGCTCGTAGCGCAGGTGTTCAAGGAATTGCTCGATCAGCTTTTCCATTTATATAAGGACTACCAGCCGTCCGCGGTCGCCCGCTTCGGAGCATAATAACCCTTTCGCGAACGCACCCGAACATCATTGCGCGTCTTGATGCGCAGATCGAGAACATGCACGCGGCCGTCGCGCGTGTCGGCACTCGGGTAATAACTCAACACGTACTGCTGCGAGAGATCGGCGGCGATCTGATCGAATGCGTCGTCGAGTTGATCGGTCGTCTTCGGAATGTAAACCGCGCCGCCGGTTTGCGTCGTCAACTGTTCCATGCGTCGTTCGGCGGCGAGCGCGCGCAGGTTTGCGCCTTCGTACAAGCCGGTCTGGACCACGTAAACCTGGCAGTCATCTGCGAGCACGCGTTGGACCACCGAGTCGAACTCAGTGATGTGACTCGTCGTTTCGATTCCGTCAGACACGATCACGAGGACGCGCCGACCCGCGTATGGATGCAGGTAGGTCGACGCAGTGACGATCGTATCGAAGAGCGACGTGCCGCCTTCAGGTTTACCAAACATCGCGATCGTCTGTTCGAGTCGATGCACGTCAGAAGTCAACGCCTGGGCCAGGTAGCTGTCGGTCTCGATCGAGTAGATCGCCGCTTCGTCTTTGCTACGCATCACCTTCCGGAAAAACCGGATGGCCGCCTGCTTTTCAAACTCGCGGGCGGAGTCAAGACTGCCGCTGTTATCAAACAGCATCGCGAGCCGCACGCTCGTTTCCGAACGCGACATATCGCTTAGCGGGCGTGGCTCGCCGTCGACGCGCAGTTCGAAGTCTTCCAATTTCAGATTAACGACCGCGTTGCCGCGTTTGTCGATCACGGAAGCGGGAATCGGTACGAGGTTGGAAGTAATGCGCACGACGTCGTTCTCTTCGAGATCAGCGCTGACGGTTTTCGAAGGAGCGGAGGGCGAGCTCGGTGAACCCGGACGGTTCGGATCGGCGATTGGACCAGGCGCAGGTTTCGGACCTTTATTAGGTTGGCGTCCCGACTGGCTCCAGACCGGCGCAGCCATCGCGACCGCAACGATGGTCGCAAGGAGAACTAGGCGAATGCCGTTTCTTTTCGGTTGTGGTGTTGAGTGAGCCACTCGTCCCATTCTTTCAAGGCCAATTCGACCTGTAGCTGCCTGCGTTCACGTTTCTTACGCGAGCCGCGCTTTGCAGGTTCAGGGAGCGGAGGCAAAAGCGCGAAAGTGATGTTTACCGGTTGAAAGTTTTTCGTGTCCGCGTGCGACACGTAGTGCGCCAGAGCTCCGGTGGCGCTCGCGAGTGGCGCTTCGACCGGTTCGTGACCAAACGCGACTCGCGCGGCGTTCACGCCAGCGAGCCAACCCATCGCGACCGACTCGACGTAACCTTCGACGCCCGTGATCTGCCCGGCGAAAAATACATTCGGCCGGTCACGCATCTGCATCGTCGCGCGCAGCACGCGCGGCGAACAAATATAGGTGTTGCGATGAATCTGTCCAAACTGGAGAAACTCGGCATTCTGTAGTCCGGGGATGAGTCGCAACACGCGCGCCTGTTCGCCGTAGCGTAGATGATTCTGGAAGCCCACGAGGCTGTATGCGTCGGCCATTAAATTTTCCTGCCGCAACTGCACCGCGGCGTAAGGCTCGCGGCCGGTACGCGGGTCGCGCAAGCCGACGGGTTTCATGGGGCCGAAACGCAGTGTGTCGACACCGCGGCGCGCGAGTTCTTCGATCGGCAGGCACGCTTCAAACCAGCGCGTCTCTTCAAAACGTTGTAAGGGGACGCTGTTGGCAGCGATCAGCGCGTTGTAGAACTCTTCGTATTGTTCTTTGTCGAACGGGCAGTTCAGGTAGTCGTCGCCGCCTTTGTCGTAGCGTGCGGCGCGAAAAGCAATGCTCGTGTCGATTGAGTCAGCGGCGACGATTGGTGCGATCGCGTCGTAGAAGTACATTTGATCGCTGCCGGTGAGGTTCATGATTTCGGTGGTGAGAGCGTCGGATGATAGTGGGCCTGTAGCCACGATCGTGATGTCGCTTTCAGGAATCCTCTTCACTTCATCGCGAACAAGCTGAATGTTTTGTTCCTGCTCAATACGCTCTGTAATCAACTCGGCAAACTTGTGACGATCGACAGCGAGCGCGGCGCCCGCAGGAACTTTCGTTTCCATCGCCACTTCCATTACCAACGAGCCGGCACGCCGCAACTCCTCCTTTAATAAATAGGACGCTGTTCCAACTTCGTCCGACTTTAACGAGTTCGAACACACGATCTCCGCCAGCCGATCCGTCCGATGCGCCGGCGTCTGCACAACCGGCCGCATCTCATAAAGCACAACCTTCACGTCAAGCCTTGCGGCCTGCCACGCAGCCTCAACACCTGCGACTCCTCCACCGATAACCGTA
>DASXXL010000628.1:0-2695 GCA_036503085.1 Pyrinomonadaceae bacterium
TTCGCGATCTGATGATCAATTCAGTGCGCCTGCGGCTGCGCGCCGACGTTCCCGTGGGTTCCAGCCTGTCAGGCGGACTCGATTCCAGTACGGTCGTCGGCGTCATCAACCGGCTGTTACCGGAAACTTCCACCCAAAAAACGTTTTCCGCGCGGTTCGACGATCCGTCGCGAGACGAAGGCAAGTGGATGGAATTGGTGACAAACAAAAACCGCGTGGAACGTCACGATGTTTGGCCCACGGCGGAAAAATTCTTCGAAGAGCTGAGCGATCTGTTCTGGCACCAGGAAGAGCCTTTCTCGTCGACGAGCGTTTACGCGCAGTGGAACGTGATGCGTCTCGCGAAAACGAATGGTGTGACCGTGCTGCTTGACGGCCAGGGCGCCGATGAAATGCTCGCCGGTTATCAATCGTATTTCAACGAGATCACGGACGACCTGCTGCACGCGTTCAATCTGCCTGCGTACCTCAAGTGGCGCCGGGACTGCCTCGCGCTGCACGGCGTAAATCCCGGCGGTGTCACAAGAGTGCTGAAGCAAAAGACGCCGGAGCCGCTGAAGCGCGTTCTCAAAAAACATCTGCGCGAGAACACAGAGGTAGAACCTTCGAATCCGGTTTATCCGCGTGAGTTCAGCAAGGTGTCGAATCTGCGTAAGCTGCTCTGGTGGAACACGACGCGCCAGGGGTTGGTGGAATTACTGCGTTACGCGGATCGAAACAGCATGGCCCATAGCCGCGAGGTGCGGCTGCCGTTTTTGGACCATCACCTCGTCGAGTTTGTTTTCAAGCTGCCCGATCGGTTGCTGATCAGAAACGGCTGGACCAAGTGGATCCTGCGCGAAGCGTTTCGCGATTACGTTCCCGAAGAGATCACGTGGCGCGCCGACAAGCTCGGCTACATGCCGCCGCAGGCGAAGTGGCTCGGCGGGCGCGTGTGGCAGGACGTGATGGTGGATGAACTCTCGAAGCTGACGGGCGCCGCGACGCCGGCGCCAGACGCGGAAAAGTTGGAGCTCGTCGGGCGTCAATAAAAGAATTATGGTCACTAACAACTTTAGCAAGAGAATCACTGAAGGCGTCTTTCGCCGTTACAAGCGGGCCAAACGCAAACTGGTGCGTCTGAACGAGGCGAAGATCCTGGAGGCGTTAAAGAGCTGCGGTGCTTTCAAATCCGATCTGCTCTTTGTACACAGCTCGCTGTCGGCGTGCGGTTCCATAGACGGTGGACCGCAAACCGTCGTCAACGCTTTGCGGTCGTGGATCGGCGACCGCCCCGCGCTCGCCATGCCGACACACACCTGGAGCTATCCCGACAAAACGGGCGTCGCGCCGGTTTACGATTACCAGTCGACGCCGAGCGTCGTCGGGACGATCACGAACTTCTACTGGCGACAGCCTGGCATCGTGCGCAGTCTGCATCCGAGTCACTCGCTCGCATGCAGCGGCCCTGACGCGGAAAGATTTCTCGCCGGTCACGAAAATTTCGAAACACCGTGCGGCGAAGGCACGCCTTATTCTCAGATTGCCCACGGCAACTCGAGTGTGTTGATGTTTGGCGCGACGATGGAGTCGTACACGCTCTTTCACACTGCCGAAGATGAAGCGGAGGTCGGCTACCTGTACGCGCCCGAGCAGGTCACCTTGCGGACGAAAGAAAAAGACGGTTCGGTTCGTTCGATTCTGATGTGGCGACAGGACATGAGCATTGCTCGTTGTTTCGCGGCCCGCACCGATTGGGCCGTCGATCAGGATTTGGTGATACGACGGAAGCTCGGTTTGAGTGAGCTGTTGTTCATTCCCGACGCGCGCGCGCTGCACGCGAAGATGGTGCAGAAGCTGCGCGAGGATCCGTTATTTTTGGTTGACGAAAAGGGCCGTCCGGAAGCGCAGCGTCGCCTCAGACCCGCCTGATCGAACCAATGCGTGAGAAACTTTGAACTATGCCACCGATCAAAAAGATAGTTCGGAAGTCAGCGAAGCTCGTTGCTAAAGGCGTCATTCAAACTCTGCCACCGCTGCCCGGACGGCCTGGCCGGCTTACCGGCAAACTGGCCAAAGAAGGCGGCCTGCCGGTACGCGACGTTCGCTATCGACCGTGGCCGAAGTCGCCTTCGACGTCGCTCGTCGAGTGGACCACGAAACTGAGTCCGAAGTTTCTCCAGATTTTTTTGACGGGCGTTGAAGGTTTGCCGCAACCGCTGGCGACGCAGTTTTGCGCGGAATGGGCGCGTTACTGTGGCGCCCGACACGCGCTGCTGTTGCCGCATGGTACTGACGCGCTGCGCGTGGCGATCACGGCCGCGCTGGATCACGATGGGATGGAGTACGGCGGCGAGATCATCGTGCCAAACTTGTCGTTCATCGCGAGCGCCACGACCGTTCTCGATCGACACTTCGGCGTCGTGCTCGTCGACGTTGATCCGGACACCTACCTCATCGATCCGCAGCGCGTTGAAGAAGCGATCATCCCCGGCAAGACGCGCGCGATCATGGCGGTGCACTTGTTTGGCCAACCCGCCGATATGACCGCGCTCGCGGATATTGCAAAACGTCATTCGCTCGTGCTGCTCGAAGACGCAGCGCAGGCGCATGGTGCGATTCACGAACTCGGGCGCAGCGGTTCGATCGGCGCCGCCGCGGCGTTTAGTTTTCAATCATCGAAGAACCTTTCCGCCGGTGAAGGTGGCGCGTTCAC
>DASXXL010000629.1:0-2211 GCA_036503085.1 Pyrinomonadaceae bacterium
CGGCGTCGGACAGACCGTGACTTCCGGCATCATCAGTGCGAAGGGGCGGCAGACCGGATTGAGCGACGGCAGTTTTGAGGATTTTCTTGAGACTGACGCGGCCATTAATCGTGGTAACTCGGGCGGCGCGCTCGTCAACACGAATGGCGAGCTGATCGGCATCAACTCGCAGATTCTTTCGCCTTCCGGCGGCAACATCGGCATCGGTTTCGCTATTCCTTCAAACATGGCGAAGGCGGTGATGGATCAGTTGATGAAGACCGGCAAGGTGCATCGCGGCATGTTGGGCGTGACGATTCAGGGAATCGACTCTGACCTCGCGGCCAGTTTGAGTCTGCCGTCGGCGCGGGGCGCGATTGTCACTTCGGTGGCGGCTGGTGGTCCGGCCGAAAAAGCCGGCATCAAGCGTGGTGACGTGATTACAGCGATCAACAATCACCCTGTAGCCGACAACAACGTCGCGCGGAACGAGATTGCCAAACTCGCCCCGGGTTCAAGCGCTACCGTGACGCTCGTGCGCAACGGTCACGAACAGAACGCGCAGGTCACACTCGCGGAACTGCCCGTTCAGCAACGGCCTGATAGTGACGACGAGAGCAGTGAAGGCACTCCGAATACCTCCAGCAATGAACGGTTCGGACTAACACTCCAGCCGCTCACGTCTGAGACGGCGCAGCGTTACGGTCTCGACGCCGACGATCAGGGATTGCTGGTCACGCGTGTCGATCCGACGAGCAACGCCGCGGCAGCGGGAATTCGCCAGGGCGATCTGATTCAGGAAGTGAATCGCCAACCGGTGAAAACGTTTGCGGACTTCGGCAGCGCGTTGCGCCAATCGGGCAGCCGTCCGGCGCTCATCCTGATCAAGCGCCGCAACAACGTGGTCTACCTGACCTTGAAAGCGACTTCGTAGTTAAAACCACAAAGGCAACCAAGCCATCCACAGATTTCACAGATTTCCAATCTGCGTAATCTGTGGATGGTTTTTTGTGGTTAAATGACGCGACGAAGGAGCAAACGACAGTGAGAGAATTCGATCGCCGGCCGTGGGGAACCTACACCGTTCTCGAAGAAGCACCGACCTTCAAGGTCAAACGAATCGAGGTGCTGCCCGGAAAACGTTTGAGTTACCAGAAGCATGCGCAACGAGCGGAGCATTGGGTCGTCGTTGCGGGCACGGCCAAGGTGACTCTCGACGGCCGCGAGATCACGGTGCGCACCGGCGAAGCGATCGACATTCCTGTCGGTGCTGCTCATCGCGTCGAGAATCCAGCGGATGACGATTTGATCTTTATCGAAGTACAGCGCGGCAATTATTTAGGCGAAGACGATATCGTCCGGCTCGAAGATGATTTTGGCCGCGCTTAAACCTCCAATCCCCGGAGTACGAAAATGGAATCCTCCCCCGAAATAACTGCCCCAACTTCCTCTACCCCCGAACCCGAAGAAACCCTCTGGTCCAACATAAAAGAAGCGATCAGCGGCACGCATCGCAGTTACACCACTGGTCCAATCGGCCGCGCGATCCTCCTGCTCGCGATCCCGATGGTGCTCGAGATGGTGATGGAGAGCGTCTTTGCGGTCGTCGATATTTTCTGGGTCTCGCACCTGGGAAAGGACGCCGCGGCAACAGTCGGTCTCACCGAGTCGCTACTCACTTTGATCTATGCGCTTGCGATTGGCTTGAGCATCGGAGCGATGGCGATGATCGCGCGCCGCATCGGCGAACAGAATCCCGAGGGCGCAGCACGAGCGGCAGTGCAGGCGCTCGCGCTCGCGTTTCTCGTATCGCTGACGATCGCGATCGTGGCCGCGCCTAACGCACCGAAACTGCTCACGCTGATGGGCGGCTCGCCATGGGTGATCGAACACGGCTCGGCGTTCACTTTCGTAATGCTAGCCGGCAACGCGACAGTCGTCGTGCTGTTCATGGTCAACGCGATCTTCCGCGGCGCAGGCGATCCGGCGATCGCGATGCGCACGTTGTGGCTGGCGAATTCGATCAACATCCTGCTTGGTCCATGTTTGATCTTCGGTATTGGACCATTTCCGAAACTCGGCATCGTGGGCGCGGCGATCGCGACGAACATCGGCCGCGGCACGGGCGCGCTGTTCGCGCTGAGTCGTCTCGTGCGCCGCAGCGGACGTTTCCAGGTACAGCGAAAACACCTGCGCATCGAGCCGTCGATCATGTGGCGCATGATCCGCTTG
>DASXXL010000630.1:0-3509 GCA_036503085.1 Pyrinomonadaceae bacterium
CGAACGTTGCTAAGACGTGTGATCAGTGCGTCAGTCAGGCCGATGCCGAGATACTCGTCGCCCGTGTTTTCTCCCGGCGGGCTGAGAATACGAAACGGAAGGACCGCAATCGACTCCTGATCTTCGCGCAGTTGCCCGGCCAACGGCGGCAACGCAGCGAGACGATGGTCCAAACGGCGTAACAGATCGTTGTAACGCGGATGACCGTGCAACGGCTCGAGCTCCGGATCGACGCCGCACCAAAGCACTTTTGCGTCGCCCGTGTCATACGCCCGTTCGAGCGAATCGAGCGCATCTTCCTTACGGTCGAGCGCGCAGTAGACCAGCGCGAGGTGATACGGCGAAACGTGGCGATGCTCGGCGAACGCAATCATTTCGTCGAGCGTCTTTTGCGCTTCATCGAGTCTGCCTGCGGCAGCGTAGGCAGCGCCGAGACGGCCGAGCGTGTGCGAAGCCTTGCCGAGTAACTCCACGCCTTTTTCGGCGGCTTTGATCGCATCATCGTGACGGCCCAAACGACTGAAGACGAAACTGATGGCGTAGAGCATCAGCAGATTGCGCGGCTCGCTTTCGAACGTGGCGTTTGCAAAGCGATAAGCTTCGTCGTAACGGCGCGCGTGATACGAACACCACACCACGGCGAAACGAGAAATCACCGCGAGCGGATCGAGATCGCGCGCGATGTGTGCCTGGCGCAATGATTCACTGAACCGGCCTTCCATCGCGAGTTGCAACGCATACCAGATCCGCGCCGGTGAATAGTTCGGATCGAGCTCGATCGCGCGCACGAGATGATGTTCCGCGCTGGCCCAGGCGAAGTCGCGGAAGAGCACGGCTTCGCCAAACGCTGTATGACCTTCCGCGAGATTCGGATCGAGTTCGATCGAAGTGGCTGCTGCTTCATACGCCGCCGCGGCACACTCAGCGAAGGGCATCACGCTGAACACACCGAGCCAGTTGTGATACGCAGCGACACCGGCGTAAGCGAGCGCGTACTTCGGGTCAAGTGCGATGGCCTGTTGATAGCAGACGATCGCTCGCGCGAAACCTTCTTCCGTAAACGTGTTCCAGTAAAAACGTCCGCGCAGATAAGCTTCGTGCGCCTGCGGGTTGTCGGTGCCGCGTTTGGCGAGTCGCAGCCGTTGATCGACCGTCAGGTGCGGCAGGATCGCTTCAGCGACGTGCGACGAGATGACGTCTTCGAGATTGAGTACGTCGGTAAACTGTTCGTCAAACTGTCCCGCCCACGCGGTCGTCTCATCTTTCACGTTGAGCAACTGAATCGTCACTCTGATCCGGTCGGACGACTTGCGAATCCTGCCGTCGAGCACGAACGCAACGCCCAGCTCGCGGCCCGCGCGCAGCGGATCGGCATCGGCGCTGTAACGGAGCACGCTGCTCGTCGGCCGCACGACGAAACTCCGAATCGCGCTCAAACGCGTGATCAAAGCATCGGCCAAACCCGTGCCGAGAAAATCCGGACTCGTCTCGAGGTTGTTGATGTCAAACAACTTCATCGGCAACACGGCAAGCGAGTTTTCGCTCGACGCGTCCGGACGCGACAAGGCTGATGCTTGCGGCGGATCCGGTAGATCCGAAACAGGGCGCCCTTCGAGATAGCGCGTGATGTCGTCGCGCAGCTCGGCGGCAGTTTGATAACGCCACTCCGGCTCCTTGCGCAGTGCCTGCATCACGATATTGTCGAGGTCGCCTATGAGCGCGCGGCGAATCGTTTCGAGCGTGCCGCCGCGAGTCGAGTAGAGATGCTTGAGCGTTGTCGTTTCATCGCCGGTGTAGAGACTCGGCAAGAGATCTTCAGCGCGCGTGATGATGACGCTCGGTGGCGTCGGCGACTCTTCGCAGATGACGCGCGCGATCTCATGCGGCGCGCGATTCACCAGGCGATAAGGACGATGCCCGGTCAGCAACTCGTACAACAACACGCCGAGCGAATAGACGTCGGTGCTCGGTGTTGTCGGCGCGCCCTGCACTTGTTCCGGCGACGCGTACTCCGGCGTCATCAAACGCATCGCGGTCGCGGTCGGATCGTGCGTGATGTCGCCGGCGAGTTGCGGGTTGAGTAACTTCGCGATACCGAAGTCGAGCAGCTTAGGAACGCCTTCGGACGTGACGAGCACGTTTGAAGGTTTAATGTCGCGGTGCACGACTTGTTTCTGGTGTGCGTAGTGAACTGCGTCGCAGATCGAGCGAAACAGTTTGAGACGCTGAGTGATGTTTAGCTGGTGCGTGTCGCAGTAACTGTAGAGCGGCTGGCCTTCAATGTACTCCATCACGAAGTAAGGCAAGCCGTCGTCCGTCGTACCGCCGTCGAGCAAACCGGCGATGTGTGGATGATCGAGTGCGGCGAGGATCTGTCGTTCTTTGCGGAAGCGGCGCAGGATGAAGTCGGTGTCCATGCCGCGCTTCACCAGTTTGATTGCCGCGCGCTTGTTGAATTCGTTGTCGGCGCGTGAAGCTTCGTAGACAGCGCCCATGCCGCCGCGGCCGATTTCGCGCTCGATGCGATACGAACCGAGGCGCCGGCCGATCATCGGATCTTCTTCTTCAACAAACGACTCGAGCACGTTGAACTCGGTATCACCGTAGAACGGTTGATCCAGAAGTTCACCGGCGCTGTCGTGTTGCGAGAGCAGCGACTCGACGTCGCGCTTCAAAGTAGTGTCGTTTGCGCAGACCTGTGCGACGTAGCGGGCTCGCTCCTCGGGCAGGAGTTCGACCGCAGCCTGAAAAATTTCTTCAACTTGTCGCCAGCGTTCCGGGGTCATGTCTTACTGGACTGTATTCGCTATAAATAAGAGGACAGTTAGATGCAGGAACGGCTGGACTGACAGCGTACCTCAAACATTTCTTTGCATTTCGCCATGAAGCCAGGCTTTGGCCAGCCGCCAATGACGTTTGATGGTAGTCGGTGTGACACCCATCACGTCTGCTGTCTCTTCGATTGACAGACCGCCAAAGTAACGCAACTCGACCATGCGAGCTTTTTGCTGATCGAAAGAAGCCAGAGTCTTGAGCGCGTCGTCGAGCGCGATCAATTCGGCGCTGCGTTCGACGGCGCGATCGATATTTTCATCCAGGGAGAGCTTCTTAAAATCCTGACCGCGTTTCTCTGCGTTGTGTTTGCGTGCGTGATCCACGAGCAGGCGTCGCATGATCTGGGCAGCGACGCCGAAGAAGTGCGCTCGATTCTGCCAGTTTACGCGCGTCTGGTCTACCAGGCGCAGGTAAGCTTCGTGGACCAGCGCAGTCGGTTGCAAAGTGTGATCGGGACGCTCACGTCGCAGATAATTAGCTGCCAGTTTGCGCAGTTCATCGTAGATGACGGGTAGTAAAAGATCAACCGCTGCCCGATCGCCGTTAGACAGTTCGATCAGGAGTTTGGTGACGTTGTCAGAGGGGTTTTTGCTCAATCGTTAACTCTCCTGCGCGAGCGCTAAGTATAAGCCACAACTGACACTATAAAAAAGGTGGCCCTATTCCGTCAGTGT
>DASXXL010000631.1:0-4262 GCA_036503085.1 Pyrinomonadaceae bacterium
GAAGAAACATTCGCAATCGCCGAAACTTTTGCAATTGAGGAATCACTTTAAGGGTCAGTTCAAGCAATGGCTGCATCATCACTGAGCGAATACAAACGCAAACGCAAGTTTGACAAGACGCCGGAGCCTGGTCCAAAGAAGAAGCGCACGCGCACCGGGCGTCTCTACGTGATCCAGAAACATCGAGCGACGCAATTGCACTACGACTTTCGTCTCGAAGTCGATGGCGTGTTGAAGTCGTGGGCGGTGCCGAAAGGTCCGTCACTCGATCCGACCGTGAGGCGTCTAGCAATGCAGGTCGAGGATCATCCGGTCGATTACGCGAAATTTGAAGGCGTGATTCCGGAAGGCGAGTATGGCGGCGGGACAGTGATGGTTTGGGACTACGGCACGTATGAACCCGAAGGCGATCTCGATCCGGCTGAGGCGTTGGCAAAAGGTGATTTTAAGTTCACGCTGGAGGGCGAGAAGTTGAAGGGCTCGTGGGTGCTGGTGCGCACGCGTAACCGGCAGTGGTTACTGATCAAGCACCGCGATTACTACACGACGACTGAAGACGTGACTGAGCTTGCGCCGGTTTCGATATTCAGCCGGCGTTCGCTCGCGGAGATCGCTGAAGACGAAGGCGGCGACGTCGAGAAAGCCTCGACCGGCGATCCAAAAAAGATCCCGCGCCGCACGGGCGTGAAGCGTCGCAAGAAAGGTTCGAAAGCAAAGGTCTGGCACAGCAACCGCGCTTCCTAAGCTTGTCCGTGTGATCCGTGTTCATCCGTGGCTCCTAACAAGCCCCGGTAAGACAACCTCCCGTCAACAAGTCTTGCCGCTGAAGTGAACGGATGCTCCTCCGTTTTCTTCGCGTCAAGAATATGAATCACCTCGTGCCCTTCCGCTTTCAAGTAATCTGCGATCAAACTGCGATGACAACGCCACCACACCGCCTCCGCACACATCACCGCCACACGCTTATTCGCAGCGAGTTCAAGTAACTCTCTAACTCCCTTCTTGAACTCATCAGTCTCCATGTAATCCGCATACCCACGAAACTGCGCATTGCGCCACGCAGTGTTATGCGAATCAGGCCGCGCTCTCCTGCGTCCGCCGAGTCGAGGCTCATGCCGATATTCGATCCCCGCCTTACTCAACGACTCACGTAACGCATCTCGATTGAACTGCGGATAACGGCGCGAACTCGGAAACGTCCTTACATCAAGCAACACCTCAATTCCCTGCGCTCGAAGAATCTCGATGAACTCTTCTTCGCTCCGTGTCGAATGTCCCACCGTCCAAATCTTCACCATGATCCTCAACTGTAGGCTTGCCGACGCTTAAAGATACGCCTCAAGTCGAAAGCGTCCTTTCGCCGCGAGTAACGGCGCCCACAAATCCCCGAGGCGCTTCACTCGCGCCGGCACGTTGTCGATGCGAAAGTCTTCCATCTTCAACCCGCGTTCGAGCTCTTTCCATTCGATCGGCGTCGACACCGTCGGCAACTCCTTCGGTCGCACCGAATACACCGACGCAAGCGTGCGTCCCCACGCGTTCTGGTTGTAATCAACCAGCACTCTGTTTCGCGGCCGCTTCGACACCTGGTAGATCGCCGTCAACAACTTCGGCGCCTGCGACGCAACGGCCCACGCAAACTCTTTCGCAAACTTCCACACCTGCTTCTGCGTCGGCCCGCGTTTGATCGGCACGTAGATGTGAATGCCCTTCGAGCCCGTCGTCTTCACGAGCGTCGGTATCTTGAGCGAGTCGAGTGCGACCTTCAAAAACAACGCCGCTTCAATCACGCGTTCAAACTTTGCGCCGGGCGTTGGATCGAGATCGAAGTGCAGATAATCGGGCCGATCCACGTCGTCACACTTCGCATACCACTGGTTCAAGTCGATGCAACCGAGATTGATCACCCACATCAACGACGCGAGATCCTGAATCATCGGGAAGTTGATGATGTTGGTTGACTCGTGCTCGATCTCGCAGATCTCGATCCAATCGGGGCGCGGCGTGGGCGCGCGCTTCATGAAGAAGAAATCGCCGGCCGCGCCGTGCGGATAACGCTTCATCACCATCGCGCGATCGACGATGTGCGGCAGCAGCACTGGCGCGACGTCGACGTAATACTGAATCAGATCTCGCTTCGTGACGCCGAGTTTGGGCCAGAAGAGTTTGTTGAGATTCGTGAGCTTTACGGTGCGGTCACCAAACTCGATATCGAGGTTGTTCTTCCCTTTCGGCAGCTCGACATGTGGAACGCTCGCCTTGCGACGTTTCGCTGGAGTTGCTGTCCGGCGTACGACCGCCGGGTGATACTCCCGCGTCGGGATGTTCGGCTTCGGCATTAGTTAAGGATTAACTTGAAGAGTAGCGTCAATCGTTTGAGTAGCTTCTTCAATTTCTTTCTCAACTGCCTTCAAGCCGTTGAGCAACACGTTGCGATGTGCCGGATGACGGGCGCGTTCGAGTTGTTGCAGCAAGCGCGATTTGGAAAGACGCAGCGAGTCGAGTCGTTCTTTGAGCTGTCGTTGTTCAGGTGATGCTTCAGCCCTTGTGCGCGGCGCCGGCCGCGACTCCCCTTCCTCAATCTGGTCCGCCACCGCCTTACTTTCCCAACCACGAGCCATGACGCGGAAAACTCCCCAAACGATCAATAGAACTTCAGCTGTAGTGCGTGTTTTTCAGCAGGTATGATACGACACGATCCGCTCGCAAGAGTAATTGCCTCACACTTCTAATCTCACATCGCTTGCACATATAAATCTCTTACCGGCACATGCGTTGCTCACTCGGTAGCCAAGCTAGTCCACTAGCCTCATACAAGGGTAACAGAAATGAAAACTTCAACCGTCGCTGTGTCTCACCCTGACTCATTATTCGTTTTCAACCTCGCAATCGAGCACGCGACTTTTTCAATCTTGACTGCCAGCAAGATCCGCAACACACAACTCACTCAAACCATGAGACGTGAGACCGCTGCCTCTTACCGCGTTTCGCAGCGTCATCGCCTCAGAGGAGGTAAACATGACTAGAATAGAATCCTTCACATCACGAGGGATGCACAGAAGAAACTTCATGAAGACTATCGGTGTCGGCACCGCCGGCGCGGCTATGATCGGCGCCGCTGGTCCATCGTTGGTCCCGCTAGTGGTCCAGGCGCAAACCAGCCCCACGCTCACGAAGTACACCGAACAACTCCCGATTCCGGCTGTCGTCAATGCAAAAAACGGCGGCACTTTCACACTGCCGATGGCGGCGGGATTGCAACGCTTCCACAGCGCTCTCCCGCTCACTCCGACGTGGGGCTATGCCGGTATGCCATACCTTGGTCCAACATTTGAAGTTAAGCGGGGCGTTCCCATCATTGTCAGCGCCCGCAACAACCTCGGCGCTCATCCGCTTGCTTTCGCGATCGACACGACAGTGCACGGTGCAGTCGAAGCTGATAAGACCACTCCACGCACCACCGTCCATCTGCATGGAGGCAACACGGAAGCCGGCAGCGATGGCCACCCCGAAGCAACGTTTCTACCGGGCACGAGGTTTGATTACCACTACGCCAACAACCAGGAAGCAACGACTCTCTGGTATCACGATCATTCCCTCGGCATCACACGTCTGAACGTTCATGCCGGTCTCGCGGGCATGTACCTGGTAAGAGACTCGCGCGACACCGGACTCGCAAACAATCCCATTGGTCTACCGTCCGCGCCATTCGAACTCCCGCTCATCATTCAAGACAAAATGTTCAATGCGGATGGAACGATGGCGTTTCCACCGGGCCCACTGACGATTTGGTCGCCGGAGTTTTTCGGTGATACGTCAGTGGTGAACGGCAAAGTTTGGCCCAACCTGAACGTTTCTCGCGGCGTCTATCGCTTTCGCGTGGTCAACGCTTCGAATGCCCGCGTCTACAATCTGTATCTTTCGAACAAACAGGCGATGTTTCAGATCGGATCTGACGGCGCAATGCTGAACGCTCCGGTTCCGCTCACGCACCTTTTGCTCGCGCCCGGTGAACGCGCTGATATTCTTTTGGACTTCACTAACATCGCTGCGGGTACAAAGATCCAGCTCAAGAACAACGCGCCTGCGCCGTTTCCGAACGGGCCGCGCAGTCCACGGCAAGGTGGTATCTTCCTGCGCGAAATAATGCAGTTCACTGTAACCAGCACGACGGGGTTTACAGGTGGAATTCCTGAAACTCTACGCGCGACGCCGATAGGAGCGCTGCCGGCCCCGAGTCGTATTCGCAACGTGTCGCTGGT
>DASXXL010000632.1:0-7542 GCA_036503085.1 Pyrinomonadaceae bacterium
CTCGTGTCCCACGGGTAACTCCAAAGCAGCGCGCCGGTCTCCGGCACAAGGCCGACGACGCGCGACGCAGTGACAGCCATGATCTGTCGCCGACCTGCGAGTTCAACCAACATCGGTGAGGAGTACGCCTGCTGATCGCTGAGCGATTTCCAAACCGGAGCACCTGTCAGCTTGTTGTAAGCAACGACCGACTTATTGTTTGCGCCGCCCGGAAGCACGATCACTTTGTCATCGACGATCAGCGGGGAGCCGGCAACGCCCCACTGCAGGCTCGGCGCCTGGTTGTCGGAAAGGATGTTCTTGCCCCAGATCA
Organism: Pyrinomonadaceae bacterium; assembly: GCA_036503085.1. Classification (GTDB taxonomy): domain Bacteria; phylum Acidobacteriota; class Blastocatellia; order Pyrinomonadales; family Pyrinomonadaceae; genus PSRF01. The sequence goes on from DASXXL010000632.1 coordinate 314, forward strand.
CCGCGCCGGTGTTAGCGTCGAGGCAACGCAACTCACCGGTACCGCCGAGCGCATAAAGACGACCTTGATCCCAAGTCGGCGTGGCGCGTGGGCCATCGCCGGTATCGTCGCCCGGTGAATACGAGGCGCTCCATTGCTGCGTCCACAACTCACGTCCGGTCGCGACGTCGTAAGCGGCAACGACTTCCTGTCCGCGTCGCTGCTCGATCGTGTAAGCGCGCCCGTCGGCGACTGAGAACGAGGCGTAACCGAGACCGACTGGTTGTTTCCACAGCGGAGTCAATCCGTTGCTGGGCCAACTCGTCAAAACGGGCGTCGCTTCGTAATTACCGTCGCGCTTCGGACCGCGGAAATTCGTCCAGTAGTTTCGCGTGGGAGCAGCAGCGGTCGCGGCAGGAGTTTGACCCGGAGAAGCGCCGGGACTCGCCTGCGCAACCGGAGCAGTTGTCGCAACCGGAACCGCGGGCGCCTGTGCCGCTTGTTGTCGCCGGTTCTCCTCGAGCGCGTCGTAATGCGCTTCTATCGACCGGCTGCGGACAATCCTAAACCCGACCACAGTGCCGATGACGAGAAGCACACAGACGCCGGCGGCGATGAGCAGCGTTCTGGACTTGTACCAGGGTGGACTTGTCTTTTGCTCAAACATAGATACCCCCAGATGAATATTGCCAGGATACTCGTTAGACGCCGCTCAGCCGGGAATGTTTCAACCTGGCTTCAAAACTCGGTTGCGAACTGATTTCTCTGTGTCTCTGTGGTTAATAATTTCTTAGCGAAAACCAACCACAGACACAGAGGCACAGAGAAGAGGCGCTCGTTGAGTTTTGGACAAAGCTTTTTCAACTGCCGATGCAGTAAAGGTTCTTTTCGCCGCGAATAAATATACGCCCGTCGGCAATTGCCGGTGAAGCATAAACCGCTTCGCCGATCGAGTTCGTGCCGAGGATTTCGTGCTTCGGCCCGGCCTTCACGATGAACGTATCGCCGTCCTCGCTCGTCATCAGGATCTTTCCTTCGAAAGCAACGGGCGAAGCAGTGAACGTCGCGGGAATCGGAATGCGCCCGCCTTCATACTTCACTTCGCCGGTCTTCGCATCGATGCACGTGAGCATACCGCGATCGGTGGTGAGATAAAGATAGTCGCCGTAGAGAATCGGCGACGGCACGTAAGCGGTGCCCTTTGCGTACGTCCACGGCACGTTGGGCGTGCCCGTCAGATCGCCGCTGCCGCCGAGCTTGATGGCCATCGCGATCTTTGCAGGAAAACCGGCGACGACAAACACCATGTCGTTGTTCGTCACCGGCGAGGGAATCGCATTGCTCTCAACGCCTTTGTGACGCCACAACTCTTTTCCCGTTGCCGGATCATATCCGATGACGAACTCCGTTCCGCTCGTGATCAACTCCGCACGCTTGGCCGTCCGCACGAGCAGCGGCGTGGACCAACTCACCTGCACTTTGCGCGGCGTACGCCAAACTTCCTTGCCCGTCTGCTTGTTCAAGGCAACGATGAACGACGACGCGCCGTTCTCTTCATCACACTGAACGATTACGAGGTTCTCAAACAGAATCGGCGACGTGCCGGTGCCCATGCCGACAGTGCCGAGATTTCCGAGTTGCGCTTTCCACGCGAGCTTGCCGTTGTAGTCGTACGCGTAGAGTCCTTCGGTGCCGAAGAACGCGTAGACTAATTTGCCGTCAGTCGCCGGCGTTGAAGAAGCGTAAGAACTCTTACGATGACGATTGTCGTAAGGCGTGCCTTCCCACGCGACTGTCTCCCACAGGATCTTGCCGGAGTTGCGATCCAGAGCGATTACTTTGAACGTGTGTTTGTGATCGGCGCCGACGCTGTCCGGGTGGATGAATTCCTTGTCGCCGTCCATATGCTTGACGGCCTTCGCGCCGGGCACCAGTTCGCCTTCGATCGCGGTCGTCAGAAAAATTCTGTTACCCCAAACGATCGGCGACGAGTGTCCGCGGCCGCTGATCGGAGTCTTCCATTTGATGTTTTTTATCGGCGTCCATTCGGCGGGCAGGTTCTTCTCATTCGAGATTCCCGAGCCGTCGGCGCCACGCCACTGCGGCCAGTTCGCGGCGAATCCAACAGTTGTTAGCAACAGCAAAACTACGAACGCAAAACCAATTATACGAGTTACTCTCACGGGTTTGATCCTTTGTTGTTCGATCCGTTTTTATCTGTGTTTCCGAAGGCGTAAAGATGCGAAACCGTTCGCACAATGACGAGGCCGTTCGATATCGCCGGCGTCGCCATCATTACTTCACCCACCGGATTCTTTGAGAGCAACTCATACTTGGGTCCGGCCTTCACGACGAACACATCGCCATCTTCGCTGGCCAGATAAATCTTTCCGTCAGACGCGACCGGCGAAGCCGTGAACGCCGCGCCCGTGCCGCCGAGCCGTTCCTGATAAACGCGCTCGCCGGTCTTGGCGTTGTAAGCCGTCAACACGCCCTGGTTCGAGCAGGTGTAAAGCAACTCGCCGTAAACAATCGGCGTCGGCATGTATGGACCACCGCGCTGTTTACTCCACGCGATGAAGTCGCTCGACTCCTGACCTTCTTTCAACGACAGGTCGCCGCTGCCGCCGGGCTTGATCGCGTAGATCGGTTGAATCGGCGCGTAACCGCTCGTGACGAAGATCAGATCGAAAGCCGCGAACGGCGTCGGCGTGGTGATCTCAGACATCGGACCGAGATGCCACAATTCTTTTCCCGTTGCGGGATCGTAGCCGCGGATCGCTTTCGGACCACTGGTGATCAACTCCGCGCGCTGCTTACCCTCGTACACCGTCGGCGTGCCCCACGAGGGAATCTCCTCGCGGCTCGTCTTCCACACTTGCTTGCCGGTCTTGATGTCGTAAGCGGCGATAAACGAGTTCTTCTGAATGTCGGCCTGAATGATGACGAGGTTTTTGTAAATGATCGGCGAGCTGCCGTATTCCCATTGATAGTCGGCGTCGTAGAACCAACCGGCATCAAGCACGCCGAGATCCTGTTTCCAAAGCAACTTGCCGTTCAGGTCGTAAGCGTAGAGTCCTTCCGAACCAAACATCGCGATGAGGTACTTGCCATCAGTTACCGGCGTGGACGCAGCGTGCGACGACTTTGGATGGCGTTTAACTTTCGGAATGCCTTCATACGCGACACGTTCCCAAAGTATCGTGCCTTTGTTCTTGTCGATCGCGTAGACCTTCCAGGTGTGCTTGGGATCGTTTTTGACCGGCGTCGTATCACCGAAGAGCCCGAAACGAGTTTCGTCTTTCTCGCTGTTGACGGCGGTGGTGACGAAGATCTTGTCGCCCCAAACGACGGGACTCGAATGCGCCAAGCCCGGAATCTCGATCTTCCAACGCACGTTCGCGTCCGACTTCGTGTCCCACGTCACCGGCTGGCCGGGACTTTCGACAACGCCGGTCGCACTTGGACCACGAAACTGCGGCCAGTTCTGCGCGGCTGCGGTGGTCACAAAAAGAGCGAGCAGTATGAGAGAGAGTGTCAGTCGTTTCATCTGGGCCTCTGAATTATTGTTTTGGTTCGACGCGTTTTAGTTGAGTGACGCCGCGTCCGTCCTTGAGGGTGGCGCCCGTGATTTTTCCTGCTTCGCTGTTGAAGACGACCGTGACTCCGGAAAAAGCGATCGGTCGGAACGTCGTTTTGTCGAGCGGCATCATCTGGTACGCGTCGCGGCCCAGCGTCGCAAAGAGTTTTCCATCTTTGACGGTAACAGCGATCTCCGGGCCCGGATCGCCGCGGTAAGTGCCCGCGTAGGTTTGCAACGTCGCTGCGTCAACTTCCATTGGCGGTTGCGCGCCCGCTTTCTTCAACATCTCGGTGATCGCGGCGTTCTTTTCATCCGTGGCAGACAGCGCCAGCGCGGCTGTGAGTGTGGGCGCTGTGGCGCCGCCATTGTCAAGCGCGATTTTGACTAGATCCGCATTGCTCTCTTGCACGCCCGCGGTCAGCACGTCGTCAACGTCACTACTGTCCTTTTGCAACAGCAGCTTGATGACTTCTACGTGCTTGCCGCTAATCGCCCAGCTCATCGCGTTGGCCCCGTAGAAAGTGTCTTTTACTTTCACGTCCGCGCCACGGTCCAACAGCAACTTCGCGACGTCTGCATAACCGCGTTCCGCGGCTTTGAAAAGTGCAGTCGTGCCGTAGCGAAACTTCGCATTGACGTCGGCGCCGTGATCCAACGCTGCCGTCGCGGCGGCAACGTCGCCTTTGCGCACCGCTTCAAAGAGCTGGTCATTCAATTCCTGTTTTGAATTCGTAGTGGTTTGCAGCGGTAGCAACACCGCGAGCGACAAGAGTAGGATCTTCGGGAGCAACATGATTTCTCCTGCCTGTCAGATCTAATAAAACTAAGCAACGCCAGATTAACGGATGAGGCGGAACCTGTTAGAATCACCGGAAAAAAGTGTAACGTAGCAACGTGAGCTAACGTATTCTACATCGTCAGGGTTTCAAGCGAAACTAGTTCATCCTAATCCGTAGCGGGTCTCCTAAAATGATCAACTTCATCTCCATTTATTTGAACTTCTGTCTTGCATTCGCAGTTGTCGTTGCGGGCGATTGGGCCGATTGGCGCGGACCAGCACGCGACGGCGTCTCCACCGAAAAGAACCTGCCGGAGAAGTGGTCGCCAACCGGCGAGAACCTCGCGTGGAAAGCGCCGTACGGTGCACGCTCGGCGCCGATCGTGATGGGCGATCGCGTCTACCTGCAAAACATCGCCGGCCAGGGCGAGACGGAGCAGGAACGCGTGATGTGCTTCAACGCCGATACCGGAAAGCTGCTGTGGGAACATCGCTTCAATGTTTACCTCAGTGACGTGCCGCCGCATCGTGTTGGTTGGGCGTCGCCGGTCGGCGATCCGGACACGGGAAACGTTTACGTGTTTGGCGTCGGCGGCAATCTCATCGGTCTGAATCGCGACGGCAAGGTGCTGTGGGAACGTTCGCTCGGTGAAGATTTTGGACTGCTCACGACGCACGGCGGACGCACTGTCTCACCGATCATCGACGGCAATCTCGTAATCATCAGCGGCGTGACGTTTCAATGGGGACAGCACGGGCGCGGGGCGCATCGCTTCATCGCGTTCGACAAGAAAACAGGCGAAACAGTTTACGTAAGCGCGCCCGGCGGTCGTCCATACGACACGACTTACGCGCCGCCGGTCATCGCGGACGTCAACGGCACGCGCTTGTTGATCGAAGGATCGGCCGACGGCTTCGTTCACGCCATCAAACCACAGACGGGTGAACCGGTTTGGAAAATCGAGATCAGCAAGCGCGGTCTCAACACCGGCGTCGTCGTTAAAGGAACGACTGCGATCCTCACGCACAGCGAAGAGAACCTGGATTCGAGCGAGATGGGCAAGATGCTCGCCGTCGACGCGACTGCGAAAGGTGAAATCAAGAAGGACCAGATCAAGTGGGCCACGTATGGTTGGCAGGGCGGCTTCTCTTCCCCCGTCATCGACGGCGATCGGTTGTACCAGATCGACAACGGCGCGAACCTTGCCGCGTTTGACGTTAACAATGGCAAGCAATTGTGGCTGAAAACCCTCGGCACAATTCAAAAGGCGTCGCCCGTGTTAGCGGATGGTAAGCTTTACGTCGGCACTGAGAGCGGCAAATTTTATATCTTGCGGCCCAGCGCGACTGGGGTCGACGTTCTCAGCGAAGTGGAACTCGGCACCGAGGCTGTGCCGGATCCCGTCATCGGGTCCGCCGCGGTTTCGAATGGGCGTGTTTACTTCGCCAGCATGTCTACGCTGTACTGCATTGGCAAGAAGCACGCGACCTCGTCGCAGCACGCAACTGCCGCAACCGCGCCAACTATGCAGCCGAGTCAAAACCCGCCGACGTGGGTGCAAGTCGTGCCGACGGAATTGATCTTGAAACCCGGCGAGAAAGTGAACTTCCGCGCGCGCTTGTTCGACGCGCAAGGAAATTTCATTCGTGAAGAACCGGCGGCTGAATGGTCGCTCGACCAGTTGAAAGGCACGATCACCAACGGCAGTTTCACCGTCGCCAGCGATGCCGGTAACGAGGCCGGCATGGTGAAAGCGAAAGTCGGAGACATCACCGGCGCCGCGAGTGTGCGCGTGTTTCCCCCGTTACCGTGGAGTGAAAACTTCGACGAGCTCGCCCCGAATGCAGCGCCGCCGAACTGGGTCAGCATGACGATGAAGTTCGCCGTGCGCGATCAAAACGGCAACAAGGTCCTCGCGAAGTTGACGGAAGGTTCGTCGCTGTTGAGCCGCTCTCGCGCCTACATCGGACCGTCCGACTGGTCCAATTACACCGTCGAAAGCGACGTCTCTGCCACACAGAAACGACGTCAACAAGGAGACGTCGGTGTCATCGCGCAGCGATATGTGCTGACGCTTTACGGCAACAGTCAGACGCTGCACATCGAGCCGTGGCAACCGGAAACCAAACGCACGGTCTCAGTGCCCTTCGCGTGGAAGCCCGACACGTGGTATCGCATGAAACTCGAAGTGCAAAATCTTCCTGACGGCAAGACGCGCGCGCGCGGAAAAGTTTGGCCCGTGGGCGAGGCGGAACCCGCAGCCTGGATGATCGAACGCATCGATCCGGTTCCCAACCGCCAGGGCGCTCCCGGCATCTTCGGCAACGGCCTCGCCGAACTCTACTTTGACAACATAAAGGTGTACGCCAACAAATGAGAGTTAAAAATCTATTCGTCCTTATCGTCGCGATCTTTTCGGCAGCTATCTTTTTTCTCCCGCCCGCAACGTCAGCGTCTGATCCGGGCACCGGCGACTGGCCCATGTGGGGCGGCACTCCCGACCGTAACATGGTTTCCAACATGAAGGGCCTGCCGACAACCTGGGACGTGAAAACGAAGAAGAATGTGAAGTGGGTGGCCCAACTCGGTTCGCAAACCTTCGGCAATGTTGTCGTGTCTGGCGGGATGGTCTTCATCGGCACAAACAACGAAGGACTCCGCGATCCGAAAGTCACGGGCGACAAGGGCATCCTGATGGCCTTTCGCGAATCTGACGGCGAGTTTATGTGGCAGATGGTCCACGACAAACTCGCCACCGGCCGCGTCAACGATTGGCCTTATCAAGGCATCGCGTCGTCACCGATCGTCGAGGGCAACCGCGTCTACTACGTTTCCAATCGCGCCGAGTTGATGTGTCTCGACACGCATGGCTTTCGCGACGGGAAAAA
>DASXXL010000633.1:0-4103 GCA_036503085.1 Pyrinomonadaceae bacterium
ATTCCTGACTCGCCCGCCTTCACTCGCCGAACACCTCGAATGGCAGCTCCACATGACGACGCTCGATCCCGAGATTGTCGATGCGGCTGTCGCGGTGATCGGCAATCTCGATGCGGATGGCCGTGTTCATGCGACCAACGAAGAGATCGCTGCGTTTCAGAAGTGTTCGGAAGAGGTCGTCGAGAAGGCGCGGCAAGCGGTGATGCGGCTCGATCCAGTTGGTTGCGGCGCACACGATGTGAAGGAATGTTTGCTGGTGCAACTCGAAGTACGTGGCGAAAGCGATCGTCTCGCGGCCCGTTTGATCAGCGACCATTTTGCTGACTTGCAACAGCATCGTTTGCCGCATCTCTCGAAGCAGATCGGCATCGACGTTGAAACGTTGCTGGAAGAGTTGCAGTTTATCCGCACGCTCGATCCGTATCCGGGCCGGCGTTACTCGTCAGACGAACCGATACTCATCAGTCCCGAAATCTACATCGAGAAGCTTGATGAAAACGACGACGAGTATGTGATCTACTTCGCTGACGACGGCAGTCCGCGTTTGCGCGTGAGTGCGCAATATCAGCAGATGCTCAGCCAGGGCGTGAGCAACGAGACGAAGAGTTTTATTCGCGAGAAGATGCGCTCGGCGGTGGACTTGCTGCGGAACATCGAGCACCGCCGGCAGACGATCTACAAAGTCGTGGAGTCGATCGTGCGGCGGCAAAAAGATTTTCTCGATCACGGCGTGCAACACATCAAGCCGATGATGTTGAAAGACATTGCGGAAGACATCGGCATGCACTTGTCGACGGTGTCGCGCGTCGTGAATCGCAAGTACGCACACACGCCGCAGGGCGTCATCGAGTTGCGCCGGTTCTTCACCGAGGGCATGTTGAACGAGGAAGGTGAAGAGATCTCGACGCGCATTATCAAGTTGCAGATCAAGAAACTGATTGAAGAGGAAGATTCGCGCAATCCCATCACCGACGATCAGGTGGTGAAGATTCTGGCAAAGGATGGCATAAAGTTATCGCGCCGCACCGTCGCGAAGTATCGCGACCAGATGCAGATCCCCGGGTCGCGCGAACGTCGCGCCGTCGTTTAAGCCCCTCAAGACGACGCGCATAATCAAGTTTTAGTACTAATTTTTGTTGCGTCGAGCCCGGCTTCCTTTCGCTGGTCGGCTGATGCATCGATCTCTTTTCAACAGTTCGAGGAGGCAGCGAATGAAATTTGAATACACTGGACGTCATGTCGAGGTATCGCCCGCGATCCGGCGTCACGTTGAAGACCACTTCAAGAAGTTGGACCACATTTTCAACGGCGATACGACGTTGAGCACTCACGTAATCATCGACGTCGAGAAGAACCGCCAGATTGGCGAGATCATCGTCAACTGGCGCGACCACACGTTGACCGCCACCGACACCAACGCCGACATGTACATGGCGTTAACGCGGGCGATGGCGAAGATCGAAAAACAGGCGCTCAAACTCAAGAAGAAGATCATCGATCGCAAGCAGGGCGCGAGGTCGACAGCCAGCGTGGCGCCGGAGCCTGACGGCGTTATCGTCGAAGCGACGCCTCGTGAGCCGCGCATTATCCCGGCGCGTCGTTACGTCGTAAAACCGATGACGGCGGAAGAGGCTTCGCTAAGACTTTCGGAGGAGCAGAACCAGTTTTTGCTGTTCCGCGATGCAGACACACAGCGGCTCGGCGTGATATACAAGCGGAAGGACGGTAATTACGGGCTCATCGAGCCGTGACCGAAACAAACATGGACAGGACTCCAGAATTGACAGGATTTGTTTTAGTCAAAAAATCCTGTACGTTCTGAAATCCTGTCTACTCTGATGGCCCAGGTCCCTGACATTGTAATCATCACTGGTTTAAGTGGTTCGGGAATGTCCTCAGCTACGAACGCTTTCCAGGACCTGGGATATTTCTGCGTCGACAACCTGCCCGTGACGATGCTGCCGACTTTCGGCCGGCTCGTGTCCAGCGACGATGAGGAGAAAGGGATTCGTCGCGCCGCGCTCGTTATCGACATTCGCGAAGGTGAGTTTCTCGCCGACTTCGAAAAACAACTCGAAGCGTTGCGCGCTTCGGGCCTCAGCGTCACCGTGCTTTTCTTCGAAGCTTCCGACGACGTTCTCCAGTATCGCTTCAGCGAAACACGCCGCCCGCATCCGGCGGAAAAAGGCCAGGGACTGCTCGCTGCGATCAGCGCCGAGCGCCAGGCGATGTCGAGTATTCGCGCGCACGCCGATCAGATCATCGACACTTCCGATCACACCGTTCATACGTTGCGCAGCTTTCTGTTGCAGCGGTTCAGTCCCGATCGGCAGGGAGCGCCGATGCGTGTAGAGCTGCGGAGCTTCGGGCACAAGTATGGCAACCCCGGCGATCTGGAGTTATTGTTTGACGTGCGGCATCTGCCGAACCCGCACTTCGTGCCGGAGTTGAGAAGGCTGTCGGGCCATGACAGCCGCGTCGTGAAATATCTGCGCTCGCAACCGGAAGTGCAGGAGACGTTGAATCGGTTCACGGATCTACTGGCGTACCTCTTGCCGCTCTATCAACGGGAAGGGAAGTCGTACGTGACGGTGGGTATCGGTTGCACGGGCGGGCGGCATCGCTCGGTGATGGTTGCCAACGCGCTGGCCCGCGCACTGCGAAGCAGCGGCTTCGATGCACACGCGTCGCATCGCGACGTGCGTAAAGCCAATCGATCGCGTCCGCGAACGGAGTGAGAAGCGATGAGTACACCGTCTGTTGAAGCGAAGAGAGTCGCCGGCGTGATCGTGACGCACGGGCAGTTGGCGAGTGAGTTGCTCGCGGCCGCGGAGATGATTATTGGACCAATCTCGCATATCGCGGCGGTTTCGATCGGTTGGCACGACGACGTCGATGCAGCGCGTGACGAAGTGCAGCGCGCGATCACGCGCGTCTCGCAGGGCGGCGGCGTGTTGTTGCTGACGGACATGTTCGGCGGCACCCCCACGAACATCGCTTCGATGTTTCTCGAAGAAGGCGTAATCGAGGTCGTGACCGGCGTCAACCTGCCGATGGTGATCAAACTCGCGACTTCAACCGCGGACGATCCACTCCCCGAGATCGCGCGCAAGATCTGCGACCAGGGCCGCCAGGGAATCTATCTCGCCGGCGCATTGCTCGCGCCGCCTACGAAGTCCGGAGCTGACTGAAAGTGGCTGAAAGCACAGTCGAGGTAACCAGCCGTCTCGGTCTTCACGCCCGCGCCGCCGCCAATCTCGTCCGCGTGGCCGGCAGATTCAGAAGCAAACTCACCTTGCAGCGCCCGGAAGGCGGCCTACAAGCAGACGCGAAATCGATTCTCGACATTCTGAGTTTGGCCGCGAGTCACGGCACCGCTCTAAAGCTCGTTGCTACCGGCGACGACGAGAACGAAGCACTCGCAGCCGTTGTCGGTCTGTTCTCACGCGCGTTCGATGAGAACGAAAAGGCCGAGCCGCAGCGTGTGCTCATCGTGCGGCACGAGCTGCGCTTTCAAGGGCTCGGCGTTTCTGACGGCATCGTGATGGGCCGCGTGTTGCGCTTGCAGAAAGGCGCACGCGATGTTTACCGCGCCGAGATCGAGGATCTCGAGCACGAGCGACGCCGTTTTCGCGCGGCCGTGCGGCTATCGCGGCGCCAGCTCGACGCCATCAAGCAACGCGCGGAAAAAGAACTCGGTCGCGGTCACGCTTACATCTTCGACGCGCACCTGCTGTTTCTCGAAGATGCGAAGCTCACGCGCGACGTCGAAGACTTCATCGTCAACGAACGCTCGAACGCCGAGTGGGCCACGAAGGTCGTCGGCGATCGCCTGCTCTCGATCTACGCGCAGATGAATGACGAATATTTGCGCGAGCGTGGCTCGGACATCGAAGACGTGATTCAACGACTGTTGGCAAACCTGACCGGCGAAGGTTTGAAGTATCCGAACCTTTCGGAAGACGCCGTGATCGTCGCGCCGGATCTGCTGCCGTCGTCAGTCGCGGAACTCGATCGCAACCACGTGAAAGCGATCGCCACCGATTCAGGCGGTTGGACTTCACACAGGGCCATCATCGCGCGCGGCCTCGGGCTGACCGCCG
>DASXXL010000634.1:0-3136 GCA_036503085.1 Pyrinomonadaceae bacterium
GCAGCCCAAGCTCACGACTGTTCAAATCACGCAACTCCGCATTCTCAGGGTTCGTGATTTTTCCAAAGACCACGCGCTGCAACATCCACAACATGTAAACCGCCGCCCAAATCACACCCGTCGCCGCAAACATCGTCGTGAGCCACGGACGACTCACCGCGGTCGAGGTCCACGTGCCAATCAGGATGAAGAATTCGCCGACAAAGCCATTCAAAAAAGGCAGGCCGATCGAAGAAAGCGACGCGATCACAAAGAGCGTCGCATACCAGGGCATCGGCTTGGCGAGTCCGCCGAAGTCGCTGATCTGGCGCGTGTGCCGTCGCTCGTAAATAAACCCGACAAACAGGAACAGCGCGCCGGTCGAGACGCCGTGGTTCAGCATCTGGTAGAGCGCGCCTTGCATGCCGAGATCGGTAAACGAGAACAGGCCGAGCACGACAAAACCCATGTGACTGACTGACGAATAAGCGACGAGTCGTTTGAAGTCCGGTTGGACCATCGCGACGAGCGCGCCGTAAATGATGCCGATCACCGCGAGTGTGATGATCAGCCAGGCCGCGCGGCGCGACGCATCCGGAAACAGTGCGAGATTGAAACGCAACAGTCCGTACGTTCCCATCTTTAGCAACACGCCCGCGAGGATCACAGAGCCGGCGGTGGACGCTTCGGTGTGCGCGTCGGGCAACCAGGTGTGCAGCGGAAACAACGGCACCTTGATACAAAAGGCGAGCGCGAACGCGGCGAAGAGCGCCAGCTCGGCACGCGGCGCGAGCGGATTCGCGCTGATCGCTTGCAGCAACGTCGGATAGTCAAACGTGTTGTAGATAAACCAGAGCGCGATGATGCCGACCAGCATCAACAAACTGCCGACCGCCGTGTAAATGAAAAACTTGATCGCCGCGTAAATGCGCCGCTCGCCGCCCCAGATGCCGATCAAAAAGAACATCGGCACGAGCGAGGCTTCGAAGAAGAGATAGAACAACAGCAGGTCGAGCGAAACGAACACGCCGATCATCGCTGATTCGAGTACCAACAGAAACGCGTAATAGGCGAGCGGACGTTTGTGGATCGCATTCCAGCTCGACAACACCGCAATCGGCATCAACAGCGTCGTCAACAACACGAGCCACATACTCACGCCGTCGACGGCGACGTGATAACGAGCCCCGATCGACCCGATCCAGTTGACGCTATCTTCAAACCTGAATTCCGCGCCGTTGCCGCCAACGCTGCGCACCAGCAAGAGCGATACGACGAACGTTGCGACGGTCGTGACGAGCGCGATCCAGCGATAGTGTTCGTCGCGTCGTGGTGGCGCGAAACTGTACGCGACGAGCGCGAGCGCGCCGGCGAACGGCAGCAGGATCAGAATGGTCAGCAAGTGCGGCATAAATTAACGAGGAAAACCAAAGTAAGCGAACAGCCCAATTAAAATTAGTGCGCCGGTCAGGATTATCGCGGCATAACCGCGCACGAAACCTGCTTGCAGCCAGCGTCCGAGCCGGCCGAGTTCCGTGACGGCTTCGCCGATCGAATGCAGCAGGCCGTCGATAACGCCAATGTCGACGATCTTCCACAGTCCTTCACGCGAGACGGTTTCGATCGGTCGGATCAAAGTGGCGTCGTAGATCTCGTCGACGTAGTATTTGTTTTCGAGTATGCGCGGCATTTCCAGCAACGGACGCCGCAGGAACAACAGGAAGCCAGCGACGATACCCAAGGATGCAATCGTTATAGAGAGACTCGCCAGCACCCGCTCCTCACCAACTTCGGCATGTTCATCCGTGCTCTCCGTGTTTACTGAAGTTGGGAGTTTGGCGACCACCGGCTCCAGCGTGTGCTCGATCACGTTGATGTCACGATTCGCCAGCGCATAAGGAACACCGATAAAACCACCAATGGTAGACAGGATCGCCAGCACAATCAGCGGCACTGTCATGATCCACGGTGATTCGTGTGGTTTGTCATGCTCCGCGTGAAAACGTTCGTCGCCCCAGAACGTCATCACCATCAACCGAGTCATATAGATCGCCGTTAGCAGCGCCGTGATCGCGCCGATGCCCCACAGCACTTTGCTAAACGATCCGAGTCCCGCCGCGCTCCACGTCTTCCATAGAATCTCGTCCTTCGAAAAGAAACCCGCGAAGATCGGCACGCCCGAAATCGCGAGCCACCCGGTCACCATCGTCGCAAACGTGATCGGCATGTACTTCCGCAGCCCGCCCATGCGCCGCATGTCCTGTTCGTGATGCATCCCGTTAATCACCGAACCCGAGCCGAGGAAGAGCAGCGCTTTGAAGAACGCGTGCGTGATCACGTGGAAGATCGCCGCGATAAACGCGCCGACACCGCACGCGAGAAACATGTAACCGAGCTGCGAGATGGTCGAGTAAGCGAGAACTTTCTTGATGTCGTTTTGCGCGAGGCCGATCGTAGCGGCAAAGATCGCCGTGGCCGCGCCGATGATCGCGACGATGAACATCGCCGTCGGCGCGTGCACGAAGATCTCCGAACAACGCACGATCATGTAAACGCCGGCCGTGACCATCGTCGCCGCGTGAATCAACGCGGAGACCGGTGTCGGACCAGCCATTGCATCCGGCAGCCAAACGTACAACGGAATCTGTGCGCTCTTGCCCGCCGCGCCGATGAACAACAGGACCGCCACCGACGTCGCGCCACCCGCGAAGATCGCGCCAAATGTAAACGGATCAACCGGCGAAGATTTGAAATACGAGAACGCTGTTTGTGCGGCTTCACCCGCCGCAGGATTCGCAAAGAAACTGACCGAGCCCGTGAGAAAGAACGTCAGCATGATGCCGAGCACAAAGCCCCAGTCTCCTATGCGGTTCGTGATGAACGCTTTCTTCGCGGCGTCGCTCGCTTCCTTGCGGTCGAAGTAGTAACCAATCAAAAGGTACGAGCAGAGACCCACGCCCTCCCAACCGACAAACATCAGCACGAAGTTGTCGGCAAGAACCAGCGTGAGCATCGCAAACATGAAGAGGTTCAGGTACGCAAAGAAGCGATAAAACCCCTTGTCGCCGTGCATGTAGCCGACGGCGAACACGTGAATCAAAAAACCGACGAAGGTGATGAACAGCGCGTACGTGCCGCTGAGCCGATCCATCGCGAG
>DASXXL010000635.1:0-5484 GCA_036503085.1 Pyrinomonadaceae bacterium
GGGAAACAGGTCGATCGCGCGGCTTTGCTTTTGTGGAAATGGCAACCCCTGAAGAGGCAGCAGCAGCTATCGAGGCATTCAACGGCAAGGATTTCGGCGGCCGCAATTTGACCGTTAACGAAGCCAAGCCGAGGACCGATCGCGGCGGCGGTGGTGGCCGCGGTGGTTACGGTGGTGGCCGCGGCGGCGGCGGTCGTGGTGGTTACGGCGGTGGCCGTGATCGCGATAACGATCGTTACGAGCGCGAACCACGCTGGTAACACTTTAAGGCCACGGATTTACACGAATCCGTGGCCTTACTTTCTCGCCTCCGGTTTCACCTTCAGCGTCAATTTCTCGTTTCCGCGCTTTACTTCAAATACATACTCTTCACCCGCTTTCATCTCGCCTAGCGCAGCCGTGTAGTCGTAGACATTCCGAATATCGTGGTCGCCAATCTTGACGATCTTGTCACCCGCTTTCAGTCCAGCCTTTGCCGCTGGTGAATCATCGCGCACACCATCGAGCAATAGACCATCGTTGCTGTCGGCGTAGTTGGGAATCGTGCCGAGATAGACGCGAAAGCCGCCGGTGCGTGGCGCCGGATCGGATTTGGCAGTTGTGTAAGTCACACGTTTGTCGGCCGTATCGAGTTGATTGACGATGCGCGCGACCATCGCGAGTATGCGCGCTTCGTCGTCGTAGTTGATCTTGTCGAACGTGTCTGACGGTTTGTGATAGTCGTTGTGTGTGCCGGTCCAGAAAAAGAGCACCGGGATCTGTTTCGCGTAGAACGATGAGTGGTCGCTTGGACCAAAGCCGTCTTCGGTGAGCGTGAGCTGAAACGACTTGTCTGCGTCTGCCGACATCATGTCGCGCCACTCTTTCGCGGTGCCGACGCCGCCGATGATCAAGCGGCTATCTTTCATGCGTCCGATCATGTCCATGTTGATCATGGCGACGGTATTGGCGAGTGGCAGCAGCGGGTGATTGACGTAATAGTTTGAGCCGAGCAGTCCTTCTTCTTCGCCGCTGAACGCCATGAAGACGATGGTCCGTTTGGGCCGTGGTTTTTGCGTAGTAAAGAGGCGCGCGAGTTCGAGCACGCCCGCGGTGCCAGAGGCGTTGTCGTCCGCGCCGTAGTGAATGTCGCCGGAACGTGGCGCGAGGCTGCCGCTATCTTCGCTGCCGCGGCCAAGATGATCGTAATGCGCGCCGATGATTATCACTTCGTTCTTGAGCACGGGATCGGAGCCTTCGAGCATGCCGGCGACGTTGTAAGCCGGTGTTTCGTTGCGCACGATCTCCGTGGTGAGGCTGATGTCACCTACCAGCCCGCGACTGTTGTTGGGGAGCTTCGTTATTGAAGACTGTTCGACGTCAGCGAGCGACAACTTCGACAGCGCGAGTAGTCGTTCGGCTGCTGGGCGTGACAATACGATCACGGGTAAGCCTGCGTCGCCGGCGGAGTTGTCGTAAGCGAGTTTTGTCAGGCGGTCTTCTTTGAAGTTATTGTCGCGAGCGATGAGGATGAGGGCCTTCGCGCCGGCGTTGCGGGCGGCGACTGCTTTCCAGCGCACGCCCTCGAAGCGTCCGAACTGGCCGTGTGGGTTGTCGCCGTCAGGCGTGCCTTGCAGTGCGATGACGATCCGGTCGTTTGCATCCACGGCGCTGTAGTCGTTGTAGTTCAACTCCGTCGCCGTGATGCCGTAGCCTACGAACACAACAGGGGCTGCGACTGTTGTTGACGACGAAAAACCGAGTGGCAGCCAGTCAACACCGACGTTCAGCTTTTCTTTCCCAAACAGGAAAGAATTCTTTTTGCCCAAGCTTACTCCCGCGATGTAACTAAATTTTTGCTTGTAACCTGTCGTCAGCGGCTTCAATCCCACCCTTCTAAACTCCGCCGCTATATAGTCCGCCGCTTTGGTAGCTCCCTTGGAACCTGTGAGCCGGCCTTCCAGTTCATCAGACGCGAGGTACTTCACGTCTTCCTGGATACGCGCCGGCTGTTGGCCCACGACGCCCAGGGCGGCGATCAAGAGAACAGGGATTAACACAAATTTTCTTTTCATTGTTCTTAATCCTTGTCCTCAACCCAGTCAGCAATGAACACATTCGTGTCACCTTGCACCTTCGCGTTGCGATTAGACGCGAACACGAGTTTCTTCCCGTCCGGTGAAAACATCGGGAAGCCATCAAACGTGTCGTTGAAAGTGATCCGCTCGAGTCCGGAGCCGTCAACGTTGATCTTGTAAAGATCGAAGTTGCGCCCCCGCGGATCATCCATATTCGACGCGAAGATGATGCGATTGCCGTCAGGAAAAAAGTACGGACCAAAGTTCGCTTTGCCGTTGCGCGTCACCTGGCGCTTGTTCGAACCATCCGCATTCATCACCCAAATCTCCAGCGTCGTCGGCCGAATCAGATTCTGTTTCAACAGACTCAGGTAATCAGCTTTCTGCTGTTCGGTCTCGGGATGATACGCGCGATAAACGATCTGCTTACCGTCGTAGGACCAGAATGGTCCACCATCGTAACCGAGCTCGTTCGTCGAACGGCGTACGTCCTTTCCATCGGCGTCCATCGTGTAGATGTCAAGATCGCCGTCGCGCATCGACGTAAACACGAGCTTCTTGCCATCGCGCGTGATCGTAGTTTCGGCGTCGTAGCCGGGCGTGTTCGTCAGTTGTTTCAGGTCGCTGCCGTCGGGCTTGGCCGTGAAAATGTCGAACGTCGGATAGACGGCCCAAACGTAACCCTTCGAGAAATCAGGACGCGGCGGGCATTGCTTGTCACCGAGATACGTCGACGAATAAAGCACGCGCTTGCCGTGCGGAAAGAAGTACGAACAGGTCGTACGGCCGTCGCCGTTGGAGATCATCTTCACGTTCGAACCGTCGATGTTCATCGTGTAGATCTGATCGCAACCGTGACCATCGCGCGTCGATTGGAAGATGAGTTGTTTGCCGTCGGAAGAGAAATACGCCTCGGCGTTTTCGCCGCCGAACGTCAGTTGCTTCAGGTTCCGCAGGTGTTTTTCGTTCGGCAGTGCGAGCGAGTCATCGCGCTTCTGAACGGGCGCTAAAGTTCCCGACAGGACTAGCGCTGTGAGTAGGAGAAGTAGGATTTTCACGCGTTTTTCGTCGAACTATCAAGATAATAAGCGAGCTGATGCCGACCACCAGACTGATCAATTGCGACGTTGAGAGTCCGGTCAGACTCGTTAGACCAAGAATGTCACCGCGCGGATCGTCGCGCACAAACTCGATCGAGAAGCGAATCACTGAGTAGAGCAGCGCGTACGCGAGAATCACCTGGCCGCTGAAGCGTTTGCGTTTGTGCAGCCACAGCAGAAAGAAGAACACGAGCAGCATCGCAAACGATTCATAGAGTTGCGTCGGATGCAGGTAAGCGTCAGTTGGCACGCCAGTGATCTCGTGGCCCAATTCGCTGAACTTAACGCCCCATGGCAACGACGTCGGTTTACCCCAACAACAGCCGGCTGCGAAACATCCCTGGCGCCCGAAGAAGTTTCCGATCGCTATTCCAGGCGCGCACGCGTCCGCAGTTTTCCACCACGGCAACCGATAATGCCTCATCAAAAAATAACCGGCGAGAATCGCGCCGATTAGTCCACCATAAAAGACGCCCCCCGAACGCAGAAAATCGAGCGAGAGCAGTTGCAACGGATGATCGCGATACTCGGGTTCGGTAAAAAACATCAGCACTTTCGAGCCGATGAGCGACGCCAGCAGCATCCACAAGCACAGGTCGTAAATGCGCTCGCGCGGCAAACCGTCGTGCCCCGCGAGCTTCACCGCGATCAAAATCGCGCAGAGAAATGCGAGGGCGAGAAAAACGCCGTAGGTGTTGATGGGGAAATTACCGATGCGAAACAGTTCCGGGTACATCTTTTGTTTTTGATCTGTGACTGAAAATCAGGTCGAAAGCCAGTAACAGTGCTCCAATTGTAATGCTCGCGTCCGCGATATTGAACGTGGGCCAATGATAATTGCCGGCGTGCAAGACGATGAAATCAATCACGTAACCGAGGCGAATGCGATCGGTGAGATTGCCGGCGATACCGGCGAGCAGTAGCGCGCAAGCTCCGAGCACGCGATCGTCGTTTCGGGGAGTACGAAGGAAATAGTAAAAGACAGCGATGGCGGCAGCAACCGCGAGCACGACGAAGAACCAGCGGCCAAACGAGCCGCCTTCCTGAAGCTGGCCGAAGGCGATGCCGGGGTTTTCCGTATAGTAAAACTTCACGAGGCCGGGGACCATCACGCGCTCGTCGACGTAGCGGAGCGTTCGCGCGGCCCACGCTTTCGACCCCTGGTCGGCGAAATAAACAGCGAGCGCGGCCAGCAGGTAGCCGGCGCGCCAGGCGAAGCGCGTGCGCACCGCGTGGGCTTCGTTGGTGTTACTTAGGCTGCTGTCCATAAAGCTCTTCTTAAGCCGCTTGTTCTCCAGCCTCGATCTCTTGAAGCGCGGCGGCGCAACGCTCGCAAACAGTCGGATAACGCGCAAACTCACCGACGCGAGTTGAGTAGTTCCAACAGCGTTCGCACTTCGATCCTTCAGCGCGCCGGATTTCGGTCTCGCTCGCCTGCGACTCCGATCCCAACTCCACCTGAGACACGATGAACAAGTACCGTAGCTGATCAGCGTACTGTCGCAACAGCTCAGCGTCTTTCGCACTCGGCCGGATCACGACCGCAGCTTCGAGCGAACTGCCGATCAGTTTGCTGGCACGTGCCTTTTCGAGCTCGGCGAGCACTTGCTCGCGGACAGCAAACAGTCGAGCCCAAGTCGCAATGAGCTCCGGCTCGTCCTGTTCCTTTGTTTCCGGAAACAGCGCGACGTGAACGGATGGTTCAGTTTCGTTGTTAGCGCCGCGGGGGATGTGTTCCCAGATCTCATCCGCCGTGAACACGAGAATCGGCGCGAGAATGCGCGCGAGCGCGTCGACGATCTGATAGAGCGCCGTCTGCGCCGAACGCCGCGCGTGATTCTTCGGCGCGTACGTATAGAGACGATCCTTGATGATGTCGAAGTAACGCGCTGACAACGTGACGGTCGCGAAGTTGTTCACGATTTGCAGCACCGAGTGGAACTCGTACTTCTCGTACGCTTCTCTAACGGACGCGAGCATTACCTCTAGTTCAGCCAACGCCCAGCGATCGATTTCTTCAAGCTCGTCGACAGGAACCGCGTCAACCAAAGGATCGAAACCATGCAAGTTACCGAGCGCAAACCGCGCAGTGTTGCGCAACTTCCGATAACCGTCCATCACGCGTTGCAAAATCTCATCCGACGCGCGCATGTCGTCGAAATAATTCGACGACGCACACCACAGCCGAATGATCTCCGCGCCCGAGTGTTTGATCACCTTGTCAGGCTCGACCGCATTGCCCGCCGACTTGTGCATCGCATGGCCCTGCGCATCGAGCGTCCAGCCGTGCGTGATCACCGTGTCATACGGCGCGCGATCGTGCGCCG
>DASXXL010000636.1:0-6153 GCA_036503085.1 Pyrinomonadaceae bacterium
GCTTCCGTCACCCAATTAACATCAGCGGTCAATGAAGGAATCGGTTCGCTGTTTTGGACGAACCACGAGCGCTCGCGCGCGGCCTCCAACAGCGTCGGTTCATAACAGTAGACTTCCAGCAGATCGATTTGCTGGCGCTTCATCGTCCTGCTCCACGTTTCGAAAAGAAAACGCTGCGCCTCGGGCGCGACGCGCTGAACGCCGTAATTTCTCGCGCGGCCATCTTCCCAAAACCGCAAATGCGTTCGCGCCTGAATCAAGCTCGCAAGCAAGCCGCCGGTTTCGATTTGCACGATACTCGTCGGCACT
Source organism: Pyrinomonadaceae bacterium (assembly GCA_036503085.1). Classification (GTDB taxonomy): domain Bacteria; phylum Acidobacteriota; class Blastocatellia; order Pyrinomonadales; family Pyrinomonadaceae; genus PSRF01. The sequence continues at coordinate 310 of DASXXL010000636.1, forward strand.
GCTTCGATATCGCGCGCCACGAAGTTGTAAGGATAACCCTGATAAGCGATGGAGATCGGGCCGGATGGCCCATCAGCGCAGTGAATGTTCAGCATGGCCGGTGAGACTGTGAAACTACGCCTCGTCTTCAAGTCGTTGATGATTGGACCAAACTCGTGATCGCCGCCTGAAGCACTGAACAGTTTTATCCCAGGCCGGTAGCGCAACGGCCACTTGTTTTTGAAAGGCTCGCGCCCGGAACAACCAAACACGTAGTCACAACGCAACAGCAACTCTTCGAGCGAATCCACGCGCGTCACGCGCCCGAGCAGATAATCGGGAACCTGATAGTGCGGATTCGGATCGTAAAAGAAGACGTTGTTGCGCTGCCGTTGGGTCAAGTTCGCGAGCGCGCCACCGATACTGCCGAGCCCGATGATGCCGAGGTTCTCGCCAGTCAGCAGTTTCCCCTGGAGAACCCGAGACTGTAGTTTCGCCAGCAAACACTGAGAAAAGAGTGGTCCACCGATCTGTAGTTTTACTGCCGACCTTGCCCACGAAACAACGGCAAACGGCGGCGGCGAATGTTCGAACACGAACATGCCGAACGACGTTTGCTCGACGCCCACCACGGCATATCGCGTCAGCAACTCGGGCGGCATACTCGTCGCGCACTTGCCGCCGTCGTCCAGAATAAGAATGCGCCTGATGCGGCCCTGAGCGAGACTGCGTTGCAACACCTGCCAGAGCCGATTCACGTCCGCTTGAAAAGCGTTGTCGAATTCTCCGGCTTTGGCAACGGAGCTCTCGACGACGTTTATGCCGCGATTGCGCAGCGTCGCGATCACGATCGGGCTGTTGGAATAGACTTTACCGAGCGCGAAAATGTGCTCGCGCTTTATTCCCAAGGCAACGAGTGCTTCGAAGAGATCGATCGTTTGCCAGAGCATGTGCTGCACGGCGATGACGGCCGTGTCTTCGCCGAAATTGAAATTCGCGGACCTTGCGCGCTCCGCGAGTGCGCGTGTTACGTCGAGCAACGACAGTTGTGGTTTAGTCATGGCTTATGTATTGGATTTATGGGTTTGTCACTGCGAACTCGCGCAATTTCGAGGGAGCCGTTCCTTGACACTCGTGAAGCCCGACTGTTAAATTACGCGGTCTTTTTGGGCACTAAATTCAAGTCTATCTAAGCAGAAGGAGTTGTTTTGACTACCGAATCCGGTTACCTCTTTACTTCTGAATCCGTTACCGAAGGACATCCAGACAAGATTTCAGATCAGATCTCAGACGCAGTTCTCGATGCGGCTTTGAGCGTCGACCCGACCGCGCGCGTGGCGTGTGAAACGCTGGTCACGACCGGTCTTGTTGTGGTTGCCGGCGAAATCACTACGAACGCCGTGCTCGACTTCTCGCGTATCGCGCGCGAGACCGTGCGCGAGATCGGTTACACCCGCGCGAAGTATGGTTTTGACTGCGACACGTGCGCCGTGTTGTCGGCCCTCGATCGGCAATCGCCCGACATCGCGATGGGTGTCGATACAGGTGGCGCCGGCGATCAGGGATTGATGTTTGGTTTTGCTTGTAACGAAACGCCGGAGCTGATGCCCTTGCCGATTCAGTTGGCGCATTTGCTCGCGCGCCGTTTGTCGGAAGTGCGCAAATCGGGTGAGCTTCCTTATTTGCGGCCGGACGGAAAATCTCAGGTGACTGTGGAGTATCGCGATGGCCGGCCGTTCCGCCTCGAAGCCGTGGTCATCTCGTCGCAGCACGATGCGAACGTCAGCAACGAACAACTCCGCTCCGAGATCGAAGAGAAAGTAATCAAGCACACCGTCTCTCCTGAACTGCTCGACCAGAGCACGAAGTATCACATCAATCCCACCGGACGTTTCGTTACCGGTGGACCACAGGGCGATGCCGGCCTGACGGGCCGCAAGATCATCGTCGACACTTACGGTGGCTACGCGCCGCACGGCGGCGGCGCCTTCTCGGGCAAAGATCCGACGAAGGTCGATCGCTCGGCTGCTTACATGGCGCGCTATGTCGCGAAGAACATCGTCGCGGCCGGTCTCGCCGATCGTTGTCTGGTCCAACTCGCATATGCCATCGGTGTTGCCGATCCGGTGTCGGTGCTCGTCGACACAGCCGGCACGGGACGCATCAGTGAGACGGCGATCGCCAAGCTCGTGCGCGATAATTTTGAACTGACGCCGCGCGGGATCATTGAAGAGCTCAATTTGCGCCGGCCGATTTATAAAGCAACCGCGGCTTACGGACACTTCGGCCGCAACGAAGAAGGCTTCACCTGGGAGCGAACCGATAAAGCCGAAACGTTGCGCGCCAGCGCCGGTATATAGAAATTCATCAACAGAGGAATCATCGAATATGAGTGCAACACGTTCCGTCGAATTCGACGTGAAAGATATTGGTTTGGCAGGCCATGGCAAGCAGCGCATCGAATGGGCCGAGCGCGAGATGCCGGTGCTGCGTTTGATCCGCGAGCGCTTCGCTGAAGAGAAGCCACTCGAGGGTGTGAAGCTCGTCGCCTGCGCCCACATCACCACTGAAACGGCTAACCTTGCGCGCGCGCTGCAAGCGGGCGGCGCCGAAGCAGTGCTCATCGCTTCCAATCCGCTTTCGACGCAGGACGACGTCGCGGCCTCGCTGGTTAATGATTGGGGCATTCCTGTTTACGCGATCAAAGGTGAGTCAACCGAGACTTACAACCGGCATGTGAGAACGGCGCTCGATTCGCATCCGGACATCATCATCGACGACGGCTCAGACGTCGTTGCCACGTTGCTCAAAGAGCGCGCCGATCAGGTCAAAGAGATCATCGGCTCGACTGAAGAGACGACCACGGGTATTCAGCGTCTGCAGGCGATGCAAACCGCGGGCGTGCTTCCCTTCCCGTCGATCGCGGTCAACAACGCGCAGACGAAACACTTCTTCGATAACCGTTACGGCACGGGCCAGTCGACGCTCGACGGTATCATTCGCGCGACCAACATCCTGCTCGCGGGACGCAACCTCGTGGTGGTCGGTTACGGTTGGTGCGGCAAGGGCGTTGCGTTGCGGGCGCGCGGCATGGGTGCGAACGTGATCGTGACGGAAGTCGATCCGATCAAAGCAGTCGAAGCGGTAATGGATGGTTTCCGCGTCATGCCGATCTCCGAAGCCTCGGCCATCGGCGACATCTTCGTTACGGTCACCGGCAATCGCCACGTGATCGACGGCGAGCATTTCTCGCGCATGAAAGACGGCGCGATCGTTTGCAACAGCGGTCACTTCGATCTCGAATTGAATCTGGTTGCGTTGCGAGAAATGGCCGGTGACCCGGTCACGATGCGGCCGTTTGTCGAAGAGTACAAGGTCCAGTCCAGCGGACGTCGAATTATCGTGCTCGGCGAAGGACGTCTCATCAATCTCGCGGCGGCTGAAGGTCATCCGGCCAGCGTTATGGACATGAGCTTTGCGAATCAGGCGCTTTCCGTCGAGTATCTCGTGAAGAAAAAAGGCGAGTTAGAGCCCGGCGTTCACCTGCTGCCGAAGGAAGTCGACACGGAGATTGCGAGTCTGAAACTGCGCGCGCTCGGTATCGCGATCGATGAGCTCACGCCCGAACAGCTCGAGTACATTTCGAGTTGGGAAACTGGTACTTAACTACCTGGACAGGATTGCAGGATTAACAGGAAAATCTTGTTAACTCTGTTAAGTCCGAACTTTTGAAAGAAAGTAGGTCCCCGCTGCGGCGAATATGATCAGCGGGGACCAACCGGCAACAGTCGGACGCAGCAACCCATGATTTCCCAGTTGCTGAAACCCACCACCAACCGCCCAATACGCAATACTCACCGCCACGGCCGCGCACAGCGCGATGATCGTTCCCTTCCGTCCGAACGAAACCGCTAACGGCATACCGATGATGGCCATGATGATCACGCTGAACGGTCCGGCGTATTTACGTTGTAGCGCCACCGCGAGCGCCGAAACGTCAGCTCCGCGTTGCTTCGCCGCTCTCAGGTAAGCTTGCAGATCTTCCGCGCTGAGTTGCGACGGCTTGTCGATCGTCGGTTTGAAAACCGCGGGTGGATCGACGCCGGCAAAGATCGTCTCGGGCGCATTGCGCGCTTCGACTTCCATGCCTTTCAACGTGAGCGTTTCGGTGTTGTTGATTTTCAGATGGCTGGCGTCGGTCCATGTTGCCGAGTCGCCGCTCACCACTTGCGCGAGATGCACTGCATCGGCATCCAACTCATAAACAACCGGCTGGACCAACTGTCCGTCTTCGGAAAACTCGTAAGAATAAAAGCGTCGCGTATCGGTTGACGCGAGCCACTGTCGGCCAGTGCGCGTGATCGCGCGTGCTTCGCCGCCGCGAATGCGAGCGCGCAACGCGTCCTGTTTGAGATTACTGCCGGGCATGACGTGCTCCTGGACCAGCCACGAACCAAAACCCATCGCGAGCGCGAACAAAAATCCCGGCAACATCAAACGATAGACGCTCTGTCCCGACGCCCACCAGGCGATCGCTTCGTGACGCCGCGCCAGCAAAGCGTAAGTGACGAGCACCGAGATCAACATGGTCGCGGGAAAGAGCTCGACCGTGATCAGCGGCGTGAGAAACAACAGATAACGCGCGACGAGCCCGAAGCCCGCGCCGTTGAGGGCGATGAAGCGCCACAGTTCAAACAAAGTGAAGATGTTGAAGATCGAAGCGAGCGCGACGAAGCAAACCAGAAAACTCAGCGCGAGTGAGCGCAACAACGTCGCGTCCATCAGGTTTGGAAAGCCTAGTGTGGCGACGCCGATGAGCGAACGTCTGCGTGTGCTGGTTGTTTTCTCTTCGGCAGCGACGCGTTTTTTCAACAGCGAGCCGGTGAACGAAAACGGCGTGCGATTGATCAGAAATAACAACAAGCTCAACCCGATGAGCAACACAGTCGCGAACCATGGCCCAACGTAAGGCGAGACAGTTCCGACGCGCGCCAACGATTCACCCAACAGCGAAACGAGGTAATAAACGATGACTACGAGCAGCGTCAGCAATATCCCGACGCTGCGTCCGCCGCGCCGCACACGCAAACCGACGGCAACGGCAATCAACGAAAACACAAACGGCGCCGCGGCGAGCGCTGCTCGTCGGTTCAGGATCCGGATTGCTTCCCTCTTCTCAGTTTCCGAGCCAGTTCTCGCTCGGTCGCGCAGATCATCCCAGTCCATCGAATCGGCATTCGGATCGCGCTGGTTGAGGCGCTGAACGATGTCCGCCCTCCCCGTATTAATCGAGATGCGCAACTGGTCCGATCGCTCGACGACATATGATTTGTCCTGCTGCTCTGCGCCAGGAACCGTCGTCACCAGTACGTCGCTCAACACCAGCTCCGATATATCGCCTGAAGAATCTATACGGCCCGAGCGCGCCGTGAAGACCTTGTCTTTGCCGTCCGGTTGTTGGGCGTAAATGAAGACGCGTCCCCAAGTGCCGCGTGTTTTATCGCCGTCGCGCACGTAGATCACGTAACGCGGCAAGGTGCTGAACGTGCGTGGCTCGACCGGCGAATCGAGCTTGGCCAGCGCGCCCTGCAGCGCGACGCGTTCGAGATCGCGTGCCGCACGCGGCGCTTCTTTCAAGTGAAGCCAGGTCGTCGCCCCGCTGAGAACGAGACCAACAACGAGCGCCGGCCAGATCATTGTCCACGATCCCACACCCGCGGCGCGCATCGCGACGATCTCGCTGTCGCTGCCCATGCGTGAAAAGCCGATAATGATCCCCGCGAGGGTCGCGAGAGGAATCGAAAACACGAGAACGCCCGGCAACAGCGTCGCTCCGATTCCGCCGATCACGGTGACGGGCAGATC
>DASXXL010000637.1:0-1509 GCA_036503085.1 Pyrinomonadaceae bacterium
ATTGTTGACGGTGAACTTGAACGTCGCGCCCATGCCGGTGAGCTTTTCGTGAATCGTGCGGCCGTACTTCTCGAAAAACTTCCGCGTCATCAGATCGCAAATCAGTTTGTGTTCGGGGAAGAGGCGATGAAGCGTTTGCAGTAACTCGCGGATCGTCGCTTCTTCGAGATACATGAACACGCCTTCGATCACGACGACTGTTGGACCACCATCGCTGACAACCGCAGCCAATTTCTCTTCGACTGACTCGGTTGAGAAGTCGATCGGAATCCGTTGCAGTGGATTTTGCGCTTCCGACGCGGGCAGGCGCTCGTTTTTGTATGCGATCACCTGCGGTTCATCGAGCTCGATCCACGTGCCGCCGTTGAGCCGATACGCGCGACTGTCGAAGCCCGCGCCGATGAGCACAATACGCAGCTTCGGATTGGCGTTTAGTTCGTCGCGCAGCAGGTCGTCGACCAGGCGCGCGCGGGCGACGTTTGACGCGTTCGGATTAACTTCGTCTTTGAACTTCTCGAGGATCCGCAAACCCTCTTCGTTCATGAAGACCTTCGCATACACGTCGCCGCAAACCGGCTTGTCGCTCGCGGCGTCCTGCATGCGCACGCCACAGCAGTAGAAAGCGGTTTGGGAAATTGGCTTCATCACCGCAGGCGCGGATCCATTTTTACAACGAGTGGTCGGGTATAAGCTTTACCGCCAGCCGTCAGCCGGACTGTGTAAACGCCGGGCAATACGGGCGGCGCGCCACCGCGTCCGAAACCGCCGAAACCAGCGCCGCCACCGCCTGTTGGACGCGCCGGCGGCGTCGGACGAAGGTCCCAGATCCAGCGATGCATGCCTGCGGTAGTCGAGAGTGTTTCCGGCTGACGGATCCAGTAAGCGGGAATCGTGAGCGTGTCGAGATTCACTGGCGTGGGTTTGTCTTCACTCGAGTAGCTGCGAATCACAGTCCCCGCTGGATCCAGAATCTCAAGCGTCACCGGGCCACTCGCATTCGACTTCAGGTAGTAGTCGATCATCGCGCCGAATGGCGTGTTCTCGGCGAGAGGCTCGTCACGCGGCATCGGCGTGCCGTTGTCGCTGCCGGGCGTTAACAGCACCGCGTCCGCGGGTCGAAACAGAAAAGCGTTACCTGCTGCAGATACGTCGCTGAACTGGCGCAACGGCGTCATGTCATCGATGACCCAAAAGCCACGGCCATGCGTCGCCACGATCAGATCGTCACCCTGAATATCAAGGTCGCGCATCGACGCCGGCGGCAGATTCAGTTGCAACGACTGCCAACGCTCGCCGTTATCGAAGGAAACAAACACACCGCGCTCGGTGCCGGTGAACAACAAGCCACGGCGAACCGGATCTTCTTTCACCGTCTGCACGTAAACCCCAGCCGGCAAACCGCGCGTGATCTCGTTCCACGTCTTTCCCGCATCGAGCGTGTGATAAATGTGCGGCTCGTAGTCGCCGAGTTGATGGCGCTCAACCGCGGCGAACGCTTCATTCACGTCA
>DASXXL010000638.1:0-8133 GCA_036503085.1 Pyrinomonadaceae bacterium
GCAATCAATATCGGCCGCGGCATCAGGCAGCATTTGGGTCAACTGCTCTCGTCCACCTTGCCGCAGCCTCCACGCCAGGTCGGCATCATCTCAAACAAACGAGTCTTTGGCCTTTACGGCCGCGAAGTCCGGCGCAGTCTCAAACGCGCCGGGTTCAAGACATTTGAGTGGTTGATGCCGGAGGGCGAGCGACATAAATCGTTTCCGGTCCTTGAAAAAGCGGTCGAGTTTCTCAGCGAAAAGCGTTTCGAACGAAACGATCTCGTGGTGGCGCTGGGTGGCGGCGTGGTCGGCGATCTTGCTGGATTCGCGGCAGCGATTTACTTGCGCGGCATTCCGGTCGTTCAGGTCCCGACGACACTACTCGCCCAAATTGATTCGTCGGTCGGGGGCAAAACCGGAATAAATTTGGCGGTGGGTAAGAACCTCGTCGGCGCGTTTCATCAGCCAGTGGCCGTTTTTATCGACACGGAAACGCTATTGTCGTTGCCGCCGCGCGAGTTGGTTTCCGGGTTTTGCGAAATGGTGAAACAGGCGCTCATAGCTGACGAAACGCTGTTGAGCAAGACAGTCGAGTGTCTGCGGGAAATCGCACGTGACCAGAAGTTTGTTGCGAGTGGAGATTTTGCGGAGTTGATAAAGGCGAACTGCGAATTTAAGGCTTCGATCGTTGCGAACGATGAACGCGAATCGACGGCGCGCTCGGATGCGAAGTCGCGTCGCATTCTCAACTTCGGTCACACGACCACGCACGCGCTGGAAGCGATCACGAAATATCGCCGGTTTCGTCACGGAGAAGCCGTCGGCTATGGAATGTTAGTTGCCGGAGAACTCTCGCGAGACCTCGGGCTTCTTGATGCCGGGGACTTGCAATCATTGCGCAACGCCGTCGCCCTTTGTGGCTCACTGCCGCGCGCGGACAAACTCGACGTCGATCAAATTATTCGCGCGCTTCAGCACGACAAGAAGAGCGTTGACGGCAAGATCAATTGGGTGTTGCTTAAAGGGGTGGGCCGGCCGAAGATTGTCGACGGCCGGCTCATCGGTGCCGGAGTATTGCGTCGCTCGCTGCGCGCGGGACTGCAACGGCGAGCGCGGCAAACAGAAAGTGGTCACTAATGCAAAGATCAACTGAACGCGGCAGCGCCAGCCTGAAATTCATGGTCGTGATGTTGGTAATCGGCGCGTGCGCTTACGCCGGTTATATCTACATTCCGGTCGCCTATCGCGCTCACACCTTCAAGGACTTGATGCAGCATTACGTCGACGTAGCGTCGGCTGAAGGAAAGCCGCCCGCATGGGCCGGCGAACAGTTGATGAAAAACTTCGGTGAGTACGAGATTCCCGCCGACGCGCTAATCACTCCCACCAAGCGCGACAACCGCATCGAAATCCGGGTCCAGTACGTCCAACCGATCGAGTTTCCGGGTTACACGTACAACTACGAGTTCGATCACACCGCGACCAGCACAGCCTTCCTCGATTTTAAGTAGAACTATCCACAGATTACGCAGAAAGTGGACTTGGCAGGCGGTCGATCCAGTCCTGTCCGATCTATCCTGTCCGGCCGAACCTGTTCTGCCCGGACTTGTCCTATCTGCGTAATCTGTGGATGGCTTTGTCGTCAGCGCGGGGCGCCGTCGAGAAACGCTTTCAACTTACGCGAGCGTGAGGGATGGCGGAGTTTGCGCAACGCTTTGGCCTCGATCTGCCTGATGCGCTCGCGCGTAACGGCGAAGTGTTGGCCCACTTCTTCGAGCGTGTGCTCCGAGCCGGTGGTGCCGAGTCCAAACCGCATCTTGATCACTTTCTCTTCGCGCGGCGTGAGCGTGGCTAAAACTTCATCCGTGATCTCGCGCAGGTTCGAAGCGACCACCGCATCCGCGGGATTCAGTATCGACTTGTCTTCGATGAAGTCGCCGAGATGCGAATCCTCTTCCTCGCCGATAGGAGTTTCCAAAGAGATCGGCTCTTGCGCGATCTTCAACACCTTGCGCACCTTCGAAACCGGAATATCCATCTTACGCGCGATCTCTTCGCTCGTCGGCTCGCGTCCCAGCTCCTGGACCAGCGAGCGCGACGTCCGGATCAACTTGTTGATGGTCTCGATCATATGCACCGGGATGCGGATCGTGCGCGCCTGGTCCGCAATCGCGCGCGTGATCGCCTGCCGGATCCACCACGTCGCATAGGTCGAAAACTTGTAACCACGCCGCCACTCAAACTTGTCTACCGCCTTCATCAAACCGATATTGCCTTCCTGAATCAGATCCAGAAACTGCAAGCCACGGTTCGTGTACTTCTTCGCGATCGAAACGACCAGGCGGAGGTTCGCTTCCACCAGCTCGCGTTTGGCCTGTCCAGTCTGTTGCTCGCCGGTGACGATCGCATGCAACGAACGCTTGATCTCGACTGGTCCAACAAAGTTGTCGATCTCGATCTGCGACAGACGCTTCCTCGCGGCCATTATGCGGCGTCTGAGTTCTCTTTGCTCTTCGGGCTTGATGCGTTTGCGAATGAGCTTCTCGTTGCAACTGTCGATCTCGCGCTCCGCATCGCGCACCGCTTTTTGCACGGCGCGAATCGCATTGATCAGTCGCTGGCGCGCGCGCTCCGTCAGGTTGAGCCGGCCGATCTCCTGCGCCATCTCGAGCCGCGTGCGCGCGACGCGTCGCTTGAGCCGCGGGAGTTTTTTGCTCTTCTTTCCGTGAGTTAATTGCTGTTCTTCGTGAACTTTTTCGAGCTCTTTGAGCGCCTGTTTGGCGAGCTTGGTGATGTTCTGAATACCTTCGATGGTCCAGGTGCGATACTCCTCGGCTTTGTCTTCGTCGCCGGTGAGTTCAGCCTGTTCGGAGAACGTCACCGTCTCGCGGATGTTGATGCGCTGCGCCTCGAGATCCTCACCGATCCTGATCAACTCGCGCACAGCAATCGGCGAACGCGCGATCGCTTTCTGAGTTTTCAACTGTCCGCGCTCGATGCGCTTCGCGATCGCGACTTCGCCTTCGCGCGTCAACAACGGCACGACGCCCATCTCGCGCAGGTAGAGCCGCACCGGATCGTTGGTCTTCTCGAGCGCGCCCGCGGAAAGATCGAGCTCGATGTCTTCGTCGAGAACTTCTTCGTCGTCGTCTGAAACTGTGGCCGCGGCTTGTTCGAGCAGTCGCTCGTCGGAATCAGCGACGGGAATGTTTGAGCCTTCGAGTTTCTGGAGTACGTCCTCGATGTCGTCCGGCGAGACGACATTGTCGGGCAATTCACGATTTAGGTCGTCAAACGTCAGGTACTTTTTGTCGCCGCCCAGCTCGAGCAGGCGTTCCATGACGTCGTCGCGATCCTTATCTTCCATGTTTCCGGTTCCGTTTAAGTGCAAACTTGTCGCTCGTGGACCACAGGCGTCTCGCCACTGGGACCGCAGGCGTCTCGCCTGCAAGTTACGTTGATAGCTCCAGTAGATCAATGCAGGCGAGACGCCTGCGGTCCCAGCTTACTCACGGTGTTGCTTCTCGCGCGGGTTGCAACATCATCTGGCGCTCGGCGGCGAGTTGAATCTGTTCGGCCGCGAGTCGTGAAACTTTTTCCATGTCCTCTTCACGCTCGGCCATGGCCAGCTCGCGCCGCAACTCCTCGATGCGCTGTTCGACTCGCATCAACCGGAACGTCGAAACGCATTCTTCCGCAACGTAATGCTCGTTTGAGCCGTGCAGCGAGGAATTCATCAACACCATCGGCACTACGCTCGCGGCGAACTCGTCGCCTTCAGTCCGACGAATCAACGCGTCGAAGTCAATTTCCGTGCCTTCGCGGTCGACTGCGAGCAATGCTTCGAAAAGCGGTGCGGTTGCGAGGTCCGCGTAGTCTTCTTTTTTCAACATCGGCAACACCTGGTGTCGCAAATCCGCGTCAGCCAGCAGCAAACCTAAGAGACGCTGTTCCGCCGCCGTGACCTTCGCCTGTTTCGCGACGGCGTGCACCGAACCGGATCGCGCGGGCCGGTTGTCGCGCACTGCCTGCCATAACTCTCGCCGCCACGCCGACGTGTTGACGTTCTCGCGATCGATTCCCAGCGAGTCCATCGCCATGTCGAAATACTCGCGCTTCTGAATGCGACTGTTCACCGCGCGAATGTAAGGGAGAACTTCCTCAACCGCTTCCGCCTTCTCAGCCGGCCGGTGAAGGTTGCGCTCGCGCAGAGCGTTTTCAATCACAAATTGTATGTGTGGTTGTGCCTGTGCTCGTCGTCGCTGATATTCAGTTACGCCAAACTTTCGAATGAACTCATCGGGATCTGCATTGTCGGGCAGGACCAGCACCTTAACTTCAATGTCCTCGGCGAGGAGAATCTCGATGGACTTTTTTGCTGCCTGTATGCCCGCGCGGTCGCCATCATAGTTGACTACCACTTTGCGCGCAAACCTGCTTAACAACTTCGCTTGCTCGGCAGTCAACGCTGTTCCCAAACTCGCCACAACGTTCCTCACACCGAACTGATAAGGAACGATCACATCGAGAAAGCCTTCGACGAGAATCGCGAAACCCTGGCGGCGAATCTCGTCGCGAGTGAGATTCAAACCGAAAAGATTTCGTCCTTTGACGTAAGCGGCGGTCTCGGGTGAGTTGATGTACTTGGCTGCTTCATCAGGCTTGAGTGTGCGGCCGCCGAAAGCGATGGGCCGTCCTTGCACGTCGAGAATCGGAAACATCAGCCGGCCACGAAAACGATCGTAAGAATTCGGGCCGTCTTCTTTTTTAACGACGAGACCACTGCGTTCGAGCTGTTGTTGCGTCGCGCCTTTCTGCCGCAGGTAGATCGAGAGCGCGTCCCAACTGTCAGGCGCGTAACCGAGACGAAACGCTTTCTGAGTTTCTTCGCTGAGCTCGCGTTGGACCAGGTACTCGCGCGCGATACGTGCTTCTTTGCTCGACTCGAGTTGCTGTTGCCACCATTCCATGGCCCAGGCGTTGAGTTGAACGATTTCGTCCGACTCCTGGCGGCGCGCTTCGAAGCGGCTGTCGTCGATCATCTTCGGCAACGGCATGCCGATCTTGTCCGCGACGATCCGAATCGCTTCGGGAAAAGCGACGCGCTCGATCTCCATCACGAAGTTGAAAACCGAACCGCCTTTGTGACAGCCGAAACAATAGAAGATTTCTTTGGCGGGACTGACCGAGAACGACGGCGTCTTCTCTTTGTGAAACGGGCAGCAGGCCATCCAGTTCGCGCCCTTTTTCTTGAGTTGGACGTAGTCCTGGATTACGCGGACGATGTCTGCCTGACGCTTCAGATCGTCGATGAATGTTTGGGGGTAACGCATTCCGTAATCGAGCCATCCACAGATTACGCAGACTGCTTGGTTGTTCTGCGTAATCTGTGGATGGGTTTATTGTCTCAACTCAACTAACGTAGCACCAGTGCCGCCTTGATCGGGTGGAGCGGCGACAAAACGGGCGACGTGGGGATGATCGCCTAATAGGTTCGCGATCGCGCGACGCAGTGCGCCAGTGCCGTGGCCGTGAACGATCCGCACCTGACTCAAACTCGCGAGCGACGCCTCGTCGAGAAATTTATCGACTGCATCGACAGCTTGGTCGGTGGTTTGTCCGATGACGTTTAGTTCGGATCGCGCGTTCTGCTCGGCGCGCGAGAGATGAACTTCAGTGCCGGTTGAGCGGCGCAGTTTTTCGAGTTTGCCTTGCGGCTTTGCCGTGCTTTGTTGTGACTTCGCGCTCGGGTGTTGTTCGACGAGCTCGAGGTTCTCGAGCTTCTCTCTGAATCGCAACGCTTTCACGCGGACTTCAGCATAACCGTCCTTGATCTGGTCCACCACACCGACCGAACCGAACGACAACAGCTTCACTTTATCGCCGACGACGATCTCACGTGGCGCAGCGGTGACGTACTCGACAAGGCCTTCTTGAACAGAAGACCGTTCAACGTCTGCGGCAGTTAGTGTTTGCCCATCACGCACAATGCGAACGCTCCGGGAACGGGGATCAAAGCCGGGATCACGCGTCGCGCTTTGCGCGACGCGCTTCATCTCGGCCACCTGACGTTGCGCTTCACGCTCCGCACGAGTTCTTTCGGCACGATCCTCAATGCGTCCGACGAGTTCGCGCGCACGCTTTTCGAGATCCGCAACAGTGCGCTGCGTTACTTGTTCGAACGCAGCCTGACGTTCGCGCTCGCGTTTCGCTGCTTCTTTATCGAGCGAGGCGAACTTTTCAGCTACCGCCGCACGCTCTTCGTCCAAAGCAATGCGCAACGCTTCCGCTTCTTCAGCCTCGCGCTTGATGCGTCGCAAATACTCGGAAGCTTGCAAAGATGAATCTTTGACGGAACCGACGGCTGCGTCGACAATCCCCGCCGGCACACCGAAACGCCGCGCGATCTCGAGTCCTGACGACGCGCCTGCCAAACCGACAAGCAAACGATACGTCGGCCGCAACGTCTTCTCGTCAAACTCGACACTCGCATTGATCACACCCGCTTCATTTCCCGCATACATCTTGAGGCCGCTGTAGTGCGTCGTCGCGATCACGTGCGCATTGCACACCTGCCGAAAATGATCGACGACCGCAACTCCAAGCGCCGATCCCTCTTCCGGATCAGTGCCGGTGCCGACCTCGTCGAGCAACACGAGCGCGGGCGGTTCGCAAATCTCGATCATGCGCGCGATGTTTGCCACGTGCGACGTAAACGTCGAGAGATTCGCGGCCAGCGACTGATGATCGCCGATGTCCGCGAGCACCGTCTCGTATAAGGGAAACCGCGCCGATACAGCCGGAACCGAAATCCCCGACAGCGCCATCAACGCCAGCAGTCCCGTCGTTTTCAACACGACCGTCTTGCCGCCCGCGTTCGCGCCGGAGATGATCATCGCGTTCTTCACGTCATCGAGCGCAAATGAGACCGGCACCACGGCGCCGCTGCTCGCGCGCAGGTTTTCTTCTAGCAACGGATGCCGCGCTTCGATGAGTTCCAGTGTTCGAGCCGAGTCGATCTGCGGGATCGTGCAGCGGAACTGCTGATGAAAGATCGCCTTCGCGTTGATGAAGTCCAACTCCGCGACCGCCGCCGCGGCCATCTCGATCGCCGGCAGTTGCGCGCGCAACTCGTCACTCAAGCCAAAAAGTATTCGCGCGATCTCACGCGCTTCGGCTTCATGCAAACCCTGCAATTCGTTGTTTGATTCGATCGTCTCGAGCGGCTCGACAAACGCAGTCGCGCCCGACGATGAATAACCATGCGCCACGCCCTGCACGCGCCCACGATGATCCGCTTTCACCGGAATCACAAAACGATCGTTGCGAATCGTCACCAGTTCATCCTGGATCGCTTCAGCCGAGCGCTGCATCAGTCGTTCCAGCGAACGCGTGATCCGCGAACGCAACGACGTGATGTCGTGACGAATCTGCGCGAGCTCGGGACTCGCGCGATCGTCTAGCTCCCCATTCGGCAAAATCTTGTTGCTGATGCGCGCCACGAGACTGTTCAACTCGCGCGGCAAATCTTCAACCAGTTGCCACAACACCGGCGCGTTCTCGCGCTCTGCCAGAATCGCCGCGCGCGCGGACATCGCCTGTTCGCACAAACGCGCCGTTTGCAGAATCGCGAGCGGATCGAGCGTCGCGCCTTCGACGTGCAGTCGCGCAATTGTCTCGGCCGGATTACTGAAACCACTGAAGTACCAGTTCACTCCGCGAGCGCGCAGCATCACACACTCCGCCAACGTCGCGAGCTCGCGCTGCAACTGTGCCTCGCTCGTCGCGGGCGACAGTGTCTCGACGCGCGCCTGACCACCTTCGGTCTGCGCGTTTCGCCTGATGAGCGCGAGCAATTGCTGATACTCGAGCGTGTTGAATGCCTGGTCGTTCATGCGTGGGTGTAAGGTTACAACGCCACCGGACGACAAACAAATCGGGCGTGTATACAATGTCAGGCATGGATGAATTCGATCGATATCGCGCTGAGATGAATGAAAAACTGCTCGGCAGCGGGCATCTCGGCATCAAACGTTTCTTTGCGCTCGACACGCAGGCTTACGAAGACGGCGCGCTCGACAAGAAGACGAAAGAACTCATGGGCCTGGTCGCGTCGACGGTCCTGCGCTGCGACGACTGCATCACTTACCA
>DASXXL010000639.1:0-4522 GCA_036503085.1 Pyrinomonadaceae bacterium
AAACCCGAAATCCGCTGGCAAGCTTCAGCGGCGACCTCCATGCCGGGTTGAGTCACCTTTTCCAGGTATGCGATTCCCTCCGCATTTCCTTCGTCGAGCAGAATGGTTCCGAGCACGTAGTTGGCACCCGCGTGCTCGGGACACTCGGCGAGGATATTTCTGAGCGTTGCAACGGCCGCCTCGTTATTTTCGCTTTCACCGATTGCCTGGGCGCGCGTTCGTCATATCCGGTCGGTACGCGCAGAGCTTCGACAAACCACTGCTGCGCTTTCTCATAACCGACCGCTTGCTCCACTCCCGAAAGCATTTGCGTGAAGGGATCTCTCGGCGCGAGCGATTGCTCTCTCGCGCCCTGAAAGAAGGCCGGCCAGAAGTTCTCCGTTACGATGCGCTGCTTCGTCATCAGTCTGGTGAGGGCAAGTCCGGCGACGTCCTTGCCTGCGAGGTCGACTGCGTAGCGATCGGCGTCGCGTTCCTGTGCCCGAGCGAGCACAAACGAGTAGCGGTTCAAAAACGGCGCGTACCACTTGAGAAAAGGCTCGAAGAGAAATGACGCGTAGCTGCGCTGTTGATGTACGGTCGTGAGGATCTGCACCCACGTTCGCCGGACGCGATAAATCCAACCCGAAAAGCGGCCGTGCTTGCCCGACACGTGACCGAACTCGTGGGCCAGCACGGCGCGAAATTCCGTTGGACCAAGCGCACGCAGCAGCGGCAGGCCCACAACGAGATAATTTTGCAGCCACCCGAACATGCCAAACCGCGGAATCTGAACTACCGAGGCGTTGAACTCATCCGACACCAATACGTGGTCCACTTTTGGGCCGCGCAGTTTTTGGGTGATCTCGTCCATGAGCTCAAACAGCGCCGGCGCATCGCTTCGTTGCAACTCTACTCCGTCGGGCTCTGGTATCGTGATCCACAGCGAACGCAGCACGATGCCCGCCAGCACCAACGGGATCCACAGGATTTTGATAACGATGAAGTTGAAGCTGACGGTGAGCCCCATCGCGATGACAGTCGCGAGCAGCGCCAGCACAATGAATATCAGGTACGCGTAGCCCAACAGCGCGAGGAGGGCCACGCGAAACCGATAAAGTCCCGGTTTGTTCGCGGCGAACGCTTCGAGCGCACGAATACGTGCGGCAAGCTTTTCATCTTCCATTGATTTTTGAACTCTGTCGCAAAGCGTGAGACAGTAAGAGCCGATGGCTCTGGGCTCCCCGAGCTTACCGTTAGACTTCGTGTCAGATCAACTATGAGCGTCGCGTTCGTCGCAACCATCGCCATCTTTCTTGGTCTGCTGCTCTTTCTCATCAACGACCTACGCCGGCCGGCGGCAGTGACCAAGTGGGATCGCAGTCCGCTCTTGATGAAACGATTGCGCATTGCGCTCGGCGCCATTCTGTTGCTGGTTTGTGGCGTGGTTGGCTGGGCGTTCTTCATCGGACCGAATCGTTTGGTTGTGCGGCAAGAGACGATCGAACTCAATCGCTGGCCCAGTGGACTGTCGGGTTTGAAAGTCGCGGTGCTTTCAGATCTTCACGTCGGCTCCGCGTTCATCGATGAACGGAAGGTGCGCACGATCGTTGCCCGCACGAACCAACTTCAACCGGACCTGATCGTCATTCTCGGCGACTACATCACGAGTAACGGCCGCACGAGTCATCGAGTCGAGCCGGAAGTGTTTGCGCCGCTGTTGAAAGACTTGCACGCGCCGTTTGGCGTCTATTCGGTGCTCGGCAATCATGATTGGTGGTACAACGGCCTGAAGGTACGTCGGGTGTTGGAGGCGAACGGCATCAAGGTGCTTGAAAACCAGGTCGACAGCATCGATGTGCGCGGCACGCGCTTGTGGCTTGTCGGTCTCGCCGATCTTTGGACGCAGCCACAAGCCATCAACGAGACGATTGCGCAAGTGCCGCAAGACGCTCCGCTGATCGCGCTCACACACAATCCCGACATCTTTCCCCAAGTGCCGCAGCGTGTGAATCTGCTGCTCGCCGGCCACACGCACGGCGGTCAGGTCAGGTTTCCCTTGATTGGATCGGTGGTGGAGTCGTCGCGATATGGTGAGCGTTATGAATTGGGCCACGTCGTTGAGAACGGACACGATCTTTTCGTGACAACGGGAATCGGCACGAGCATCGTTCCGGTGCGCTTCGGCGTGCCGCCGGAGATCGTTTTGCTCGTCTTGAAGTCGCGAAGCTGATCGCGCGGGTGTTTGTGATGAAACCTTTTCACATCGAACGCTGGCAACCGGATCGGGACCATCTCGATGCGGACATCGCATCGCTCGGCGTGCTGTTGCACGATTGCGTCCATGCAGGCGCGTCTGTCAGTTTCATTCTGCCGTTCTCACGCAGCGATGCGGCTGCGTTTTGGCGTGACAAAGTCTTTCCTACGGTGCACGCGAGAACTTGCCGCGTGCTGGTCGCGCGTCGTGATGGTCAGATTGTCGGCACGGTGCAACTTGATCTAGCCACGCCGCCGAACCAACCACATCGCGGCGAGATCAAGAAACTGCTGGTTCATCCTTCGGAGCGGCGTGGTGGTATTGCCCGCGCGTTGATGCTGGCGATCGAAGGTCAAGCCCGCGATGCGAAGCGCACGTTGTTGACACTCGACACCGCCAGCGATGCAGCCGAACGACTTTACGCGTCGCTCGGTTACGTCCGCGTCGGCGTGATTCCGCGTTTCTCCGTGCGTCCCGACGCCGCCGAGCTCGAAGGCACTACGGTCATGTACAAGGAACTCACATCAGCCTCGAGCGGCGAGGTTTAGTCACTTATGTATTTCAAAGTTCTTCTTTGTGTAATCGCCTGCGCGGTCACGATCTCGGCCCAACCACCGACCTTCACGCCCCCTCCCTTCAAGCCGCAACCGGTAACAGTCGCGGTTTCGCCTGACGGACAACGGCTCGCGATCGCTCGCGGCAACAATGGTAATTCGAAACGTTATGGACGTGTTGAAGTGTGGAACCTGGGGACGGGTGAATTGGAACGAATCATCACGGGTTTCGACGGCCCGGTCTGGTCACTCACGTTCTCTCGTGACGGCCAGGAGATCATCACCGCCAGCACCGAATATCGCCAGGCAAAAATCCAGTCATCAGTAAAAGATCTGGACGCGGAAAAAATCACCGGTGAACTCAAGTGGTGGAACGCGCAGACTGGAGAGTTCATTAAAAAGGTGACGATCGCTAAGGAAGGCGTTCGCACTTTGGACGCAACGTGGTCGCCGGCAGGCGATCTTATCGCGCTGGCCGAACGCCGTTCAGAGCGCCAGCTTACCCAATTCAGTGAAGTCGACGCCCTCCGTCAACGGCGGATTTATCCTCGTTCGATCAGCTTTGAGGAAACGGAACTGAAGCTGCTCGACGCGCGCACCGGCGAACGGCGGCTCAAACTCGAAGATGCGCACAAGAGTCACGAGGGTAATCTCGCGCGCTTGTATATCCGACTTGAACGACCAGTGTTCTCGTCTGACGGAATGCGGGTGGCCGCGCTTACAGGTGAACAAGTGACCGTGTGGGATGTTGCTACAGGCAGAAGGATCGTCCGTTTGAAAAAATTTAGTGGGTGGCCCACAGCGATCGCGATCTCGGAAGACGGTAAAACGTTGGCAGTGGCGAGCGTCAAGGGGAGCATGCCAGGGGGCGAGAGTGAGATTAGCGTTTGGGACGTTGCGGACGGCACGCCGCTTAAGAAGTTGAAAGGCAAAAACGATTCGATTGCGTGTTTGCAGTTCGCGGCGCATGGCCGCGCCCTGCTGATTGGGAGTTTGCAATACGAGCAAGATGCGGCAGCCGGCGCGCTGAAATTGTGGGACTTGCGTGAGAATCGACTTGGCAAATTGAACGTTCGCGCGGATGAGGCAGTCTCGTCGTTAACGCCTATTCCGAATCGGGGTGCGGTTGTGGTGCAGGCGGGGTCCGATGTGGAGCTCAGAGATGCGAAGTCGTTTGCCGTCAGGTATGCCTTTGACGAGGCGGAAACGGATGAGAATGAGTCGATCAGGCGCAGTCGTTTCGTGTTGACGGCGAATCGCGCGCAGGCGGTGACGTTTTCAGCCGATGGCACGAGTGTCTCGGCGGAAATACCGGGTGAGGGAATCAGAGTTTGGGACGTGCGCACCGGCGAGTTGAAGAACCGGATTCCGCGGCAGGAGAGTTCTTCCGAACCCATCACTTTCCCAAATGGCGGTCTCATCGCTGAAGTAAGCGCGGAGGATCAAGGTGGTCGCATTCAAGTTCGCGACGCAAACACGAAGAAGCTGCTCAGAACAATCGATGTTGCGCAGAAGATCACGACGGTGGCAACCGATCCTGCGGGTCGTCTGCTCGCTGCCGCACTTGCTGATTACTCGATCGCCGTGTGGGATCTGAAAACAGGCGCGTTGCAATTCGAACTGCGAAAGCATCAGGACACGATCAACGCGCTCGCCTTCTCACCGGACGGACAAACACTCGCGAGCGGCGGCGACGATCGCACCGCAATCCTCTGGGACCATCCTTCAGGCA
>DASXXL010000640.1:0-7792 GCA_036503085.1 Pyrinomonadaceae bacterium
CGTTATGACGCGGCATAAGCGGATGAGCGGGTTCCGCACGTTGTGGCTTCCCGGTGTGGACCACGCGGGGATCTCGACGCAGTTGATGGTGTCGCGCGCGCTCAAGAAAGAAGGGAAGTCGCGACACGATCTGGGCCGCGAGAAGTTTGTCGAACGCGTGTGGCAGTGGAAACACGAATCGGGCAGCCAGATCACCGTGCAGATGCGTCGTGAAGGCGCGTCGGTCGACTGGTCGCGCGAGAAGTTTACGATGGATGAGGATCTATCGCGGGCCGTGCGCGAGGTCTTCGTGCGGCTTTACGAGGAAGGCTGGATCTATCGCGGCAACCGCATCGTTAACTGGTGCCCGACCGATCAAACGGTGCTCTCGGATCTCGAAGTCGAGAAGCTGCCGCAACAGGGAAAACTTTATTACCTGCGCTATCCGATCAAGAGCAACAACGGCGCGACGAACGCACAATACATCACGGTTGCGACCACGCGGCCGGAGACAATGCTCGGCGATACCGCTGTGGCCGTGAACCCGAACGACGAACGCTATCGCGATCTAAAAGGACAGACGATCCTGTTGCCGCTCACAGATCGTGAGATTCCGGTCGTCTTCGACGAGTACGTTGATCCGCAGTTTGGCACGGGCGCGGTGAAGATCACGCCGGCCCACGATCCGAACGACTACGAACTCGGTTTGCGTCACAACCTCGCGCAAGTCGTCGTGATCGATCCGCAAGCAAAGATGACGCCGGAAGCTGGAGCAAGCTTTGCCGGCCTCGACCGTTACGCAGCGCGCGAAAAGGTCGTTGCAGAGTTCGAACGTCTCGACCTGCTGGAGAAAGTCGTCGACTACGAGTTCTCGATCTCGAAATGCGAACGCTGCAAGACGGTGATCGAGCCGCTGATCTCGACGCAGTGGTTCATGACGATGGACCAGTTGCGCGATCTCGCGCTCGGCCTGATGTCGCAAGAACACAAACCGCGCTTCGTGCCCGAAAGTTACGAAAAGGTCTACACGACCTGGCTCGAAAACCTGCGCGACTGGACCATCTCGCGCCAACTCTGGTGGGGCCACCAGATTCCCGCGTGGTACACGAAAGACGGCGAAGTGATCGTCGCGCGCTCCGAAGCGGAGGCACGCGAGAAAGCCGGCACGACCGAGCTCACGCAGGATCCCGACGTGCTCGACACGTGGTTCTCGTCCGCGCTGTGGCCGTTCTCGACGCTCGGCTGGCCCAACGAAACTAACGATCTGAAAACGTTCTATCCGACGTCGGTGCTGGTGACCGCGCGCGACATCATCTTTTTGTGGGTCTCGCGCATGGTGATGATGGGCATGAAGTTCATCGGCGAAGAACCGTTCGCCGACGTTTTCATCACCGGCACGATTTTCGATCCGCAAGGCCAGCGGATGTCGAAGACGAAGATGAACGGCGTCGATCCACTCGACGTGTTCGACAAGTTTGGCGTCGATGCGACGCGGCTAACTTTAGCCCAGGTCGGCAGCACTGACACGCGCTGGAACGAGAAGCAGGTCGAGTCGTATCGCAACTTCGCCAACAAGATCTGGAACGCGGCGCGGTTCTGTTTGATAAATTCAGAGCCACGGATTAACACGGATGACACGGATCTGCAGTTACATGATCGCTGGATCTTGTCGCGGTTAAATAAGACAGCAAGGGAAGTGAATGCGGCGCTGGAAGCTTACGACTTTCATGCGGCGGTGCAGACGTTGTATCACTTCTTCTGGGACGACTTCTGCGACTGGTACATTGAGCTCACGAAAGCCGACGTGACGGCGGAGGAAGATTCGCCGCGACGTCGCGAAGCGCGTTCACGACTGCTGTCAGTACTCGAACAGGCGCTGCGGCTGCTGCATCCATTCATGCCTTACATCACTGAAGAGCTGTGGCTGCGCTTGCCCGGCGACAAGCAGCTTCATCCCGCGTATCAAGGCGCCGAGCCGACGATCATGTTGACCGCCTTCCCACAAGCGAACACACGCCTGATCGACGAAGCAGCCGAAGCGGAGATGAAAGAGATTATCGACCTCGTCTCTCGCGTCAGAAACATCCGTTCCGAGATGAACATCAAACCGTCAGATCGCGTGCCGCTAGTGATACAAGGCGGAACAGCGAACACGCAGCAACTCATCACCGCCGCGAAACAACAGATCCTGCGTTTGACTCGAGCCTCTGACCTGATTTTCGGCGATGCGCCAAGAGCCTCGGCGCGGTCCATATTAAGCGGCGGCGCAGAGCTCGCAATTCCACTCGAAGGCCTGATCGACTTCGAACAGGAACGCCAGCGCCTCAATCGCGAACAACAAAAACTTCAGGCCGAAGCAACGAAGCTCGAAGCGCAACTTGGCAATCCAAACTTTGTCGAACGCGCGCCCGCTGAACGCGTGAACGAAGTACGCGCGCGCATCGCAGAGATCGCCCAACGTTCCTCACAACTCCGGCAAACAGTCGAGAACCTGCAATGAACTGGATCGACGAAGGCGCGCTCTACTCGCAAATCGGACTCTTCCTGCGCGAAGACCTCGGGCGCGGCGACATCACCACGCAATCGATTGTCGCGCGTAACACGCGTGCTCGCGCACGCTTCGTCGCGGGCGAGCAGATGATCGTCGCTGGTCTCGAAGCGGCCGAAGAAGTCTTTCTCACGCTCGATTCGCAGCAGCAACTCGAAGCGTTTGCCGCGGATGGCGAGAAGGTTGAAGCCGGGAAAGTAATCGCGCGGATGGTCGGCTTTGCCGACGTGCTGATCTCGGCGGAGCGCGTCGCGTTGAATCTGTTGCAGCGGCTTTCCGGCATCGCGACTCTCACCAATCAATACGTCACGGCAGTCGAAGGAACGGGCGCACAGATCGTCGACTCACGTGCGACAACACCGGGTTTGCGATTGCTCGAACGATACGCGGTCGAACTCGGTGGCGGTTACAACGGCCGCTTTGGCTTGGACGACGGCGTGGTCGTGACTGCGAATCACGTTTCGATTCTCGGCGGCGTTGCGGCCGCGGTGCGAAGCGCGAAAGAGAAGCTCGGCTATCTGCACAAGGTAGTAGTCGAGGTGGCGAGTGAGAGTGAAGTGAAGGAAGCGGCCGGCGCGGGCGCGGATGTGATCGTGTTTGGCGGTGTGACTGCGGAAGAGTTGAAGCGGCTGGCCGGCGTTGCCAGAGAAACTTCAGAGACGATCGTGATCGAATGTACCGGTCAGATCACCCCCGCGAACGTGCGCGAGTATGCGGAAGCGGGTGCGCAACTGATTCGCGTGGAGGCGCTGACGAATGCCGCGCCGGCGATGAAGATCAGCTTCAACGTGCAGCCGTTTTGAGCCACACATGAACACCGATGGACACGGATCGGTTCGTCAAAGGTTGGCCCGCCGCGCGCTCGAACGGCAGTTAGCATATCAACAAAAAAAGTCGGAGCACCTGCGCGGTCATGAGGACGAAATGATCGCGGCGATGCAGCGCGCGTCGCGGCGTGTGCGCGAGAAGCTCGAGCTGTTTGCGAAGATCGACGACGAGGCGCGCATCGTTGAAGTTGGCTGCGGCGCGCACGGTTTGATCTTTTATTTCGGCGCGCGCTGCGGGATCGGCATCGATCCTTTGGCAGTGAGCTATCGCAACCTCTTTCCGCGTTGGCAAAGTTGTGCGACAACGATTGCGGCCGCAGGCGAGCAGCTTCCGTTTCGCGATCGGAGTTTCGACGTAGTGTTGTGTGACAACGTCGTCGATCACGCGGAATCACCGCAAAGAATCGCAGCCGAGTTAACACGCATCTTGAAGCCGGGCGGTTTGTTGTATTTCACCGTCAACGTTCATCATCCGGTGTATGCGGTGGCCGCGAGTGTTCATTCCGGTTGGCGCGCGCTCGGCGTGCCCTTTGAAATCGGTCCGTTCGCGGATCACACGACGCATCTCACGGTCGCAGCGGCGAGTCGATTATTCGCCGGCTTGCCGTTGCAAATCCTCAGCGAAAACACGCATCTGGATGAGGCGCGGGCACGCGCGCGCAAGCAGCCGCCGCGTCATCTTGGCGACCGTTTCAAACGCGTCTTCTTTAAAAACGCGCTGTATGAGCTGATCGCGCGCCGTGTCTGAGAGGTTTTGGAACGGAACCGCTTAGCGCATCGTGAAAGCCAAGCATCTGCCTGGAGC
The DNA here is from genome assembly GCA_036503085.1 of Pyrinomonadaceae bacterium. Lineage (GTDB taxonomy): Bacteria > Acidobacteriota > Blastocatellia > Pyrinomonadales > Pyrinomonadaceae > PSRF01. Next base: position 4,160 of record DASXXL010000640.1, read on the forward strand.
TTGAAGGCATCTGGACTAGCGGAGTATCTTAAGCCAAAAGAAGGAGCATCGTGATGCCTGATCGCCTGCGAAATTTCAGCAAAATCTTAATCACTGTTTGCCTCATGCTCACTGTCGGCCTGATCGCGGGCGAGGCGCAGACGAAAAAGAAGAAGCGAACGCGGCGCACGAGCAGGCCTGCGCCCGCGCGACCGGTGATCACGAATCCGACGGTGGTGCCCCCGACCACTGGAACCGCCGGCACAACCACAACCGGCGACGTCAAGATCATCAGCGAGTCAAACAACAGCAGTGATTCCGGCGAACAACTCCAGGGCTGGAAACCGAAAGCCACAGCGCCCGCGCAAACTACCGCTCCAGCGTCAGAGTCCGGCTCGCCTTCCGGCTCCAACTCGCAGGACATGCAGAACACGATTAACAATCTTTCCAATCAGGTCAACCGTCTCAACGAGAAGTTGACGCAGATGCAGGAAGACGATCGTTATCAACTCGACATGGAGCGACTCACGCGCGCCGAGCAGCGAGCCGAGCAGTTGCGCTCGCAGTTAGTCGACGTGCAGGGCAAGATTGCGGACCTCGAAGCGAAGCTCGAGCAGATCGAGTATGCGTTGAAGCCGGAGAACATCGATCGCGCGACACAGGGTTACGGCACAGTGCATCCGGAAGAAGCGCGCGACACGCGTCGGCGGCAGCTCGAGAGTGAGAAGAGTCGCACGACGGCGCAGTTGAGACTGCTGCAAACCAGTCAGACGCGTTTGGAAACTTCAGTTACGAATGCGGACAGCGAAGTCGATATGTTGCGTGCGAAGCTGGAGCAGCGGCGCAATCAGATGGACGCCGCGCCCGCGCAACCTCCGGCGACTCCCACTCCGCGCAAACCGGAACAGCCCGGACAATAGCGTCCGAGATCTTCACAACACGAATCAGTTGCTTGTTTGCAGGGCGACGATCTTCCACGCGCCGGCTTGGTTAACCAGCGTCGCCGTGTGCCGAACACCCGCGACCTGACCGCGAACCACTGCGGTGTCACCGTAAAGCGCAATCGTGTCGTCCGGCGCTTCTAGTTTGACTCCGTTCATCGTGACAAGCTTCATACCGGCGATAAGTTGTTCGCGCGTGACTTCCTTCGTCCCTTGCGTCCACACAAAACCTGGATCGGTCACGGCGCTGAACTTCTTGACGTCAGAAGCGACGAAGGCCTGGCGAAAAGCAGCCAATGTCGCCGCAACGTCTTTCCGGTTCTCTTCTTCGGTGCGCGGCATGCGCGTCGATTGCCAGTTCACCACTTGCCACTTCCCGTTGCGCTTCAGAAACGTGCCGCTGTTGAGCAGGTTCTGCACCTGCTTCGCGCCGTCGACTTCCGTCATCGCGACGAGACGAAATGCGACGATCGCCGTGTCGCCGTACTGCTGAATGCGAATGTCTTCCGCCGTGTAGATCGGCTTCGGATCGTCCGGCTTGGGCGCAGGCGCCGAGCGCAGCTCGCGCAAGATCTCGGCTTTGTTAGTGCGGCGGCCGGCAGACCGTGTGTAGATCAGATCGTCGGCCCAGAAGCGTTCGTGCGCCGCGGGATCGTTGCGCGAAGCGCCCGCGAGAAAGTCGTTCAGCAGCTTCGTCAACTCCGCTGCATCGGGCTCGGTGGTTTGGGCCAACACCGACGACGTCATCACCAACAAGGAGATCACACACAACGCAACTTTGTTCATAGATTTGTTCCTGTTAGGATCGGATCATGCCAAATACAGTTGAGACGTTTAGAAAGCTACACGAGTCGGGTTGTTTCGTGCTGCCGAATCCGTGGGACGCGGGCAGCGCGGTTTATCTGCACCATCTCGGGTTCAAAGCGTTAGCGACGACATCGTCAGGCGTTGCGTTCAGTCACGGATTGCCCGATGACATTCGCGCGATGCCGCGTGATGCAGTGCTCGAACACTTCCGCGAGATCGTCGCGGCCACGCCGCTACCCGTCAACGGTGATTTTCAAAACGGCCACGCTGATGAGCCTGAACGTGTCGCGGAGAACGTGGCCCTGTGCGTCGCAACCGGCGTTGCCGGGCTCTCGATTGAAGATTCGATTCCCGGCGAAAGCAAAGGTCTCTACGACTTCGAGCTCGCGCTTGAAAGAGTCAAAGCCGCGCGCCGCGCGATCGATGATTCAGGCGTGCCGGTCGTACTGACGGCGCGCTGCGAAGCGTGGCTCGTGGGTGACAGCGATCCGTTTGCGACGTCGATCAAACGTTTGACTGCCTGTGCTGACGCTGGCGCAGATTGTCTCTACGCGCCGGGCGTGACTGACACATCGCAGATCGAAGCGATCGTAAAAGCAGTAGCGCCGAAGGCGGTGAACGTGCTCGTCCACCGCGCTGAACCAAACCTGACGCTCGCGAAACTTACGGATCTTGGTGTGCGCCGTATCTCAGTCGGCTCGGCACTCGCGCGCGTCGCGTGGGGCGCGTTCATCCGTGCGGCGAAAGAGATTGCGAATGACGGAACGTTCGGCGTGTTTGGCGATGCGGCTTCGGGCGTCGAATTGAACGACCTCTTCCGCAGTCGCCAATAACCGAACACGCCAATACCCTGGGAGCGCAGGCGTCTCGCCTGCATTGTTTCGCTGGTGGCCCGAATCGACCGCTGCAGGCGAGACGCCTGCGGTCCCAGGAGATTCCGGGCGCTCCCAGTTATTCACTGGACCAACCGCACCAGCGCCACAGCGAAACTGAGCCACGCGTGTGTGCCAGCGAACAGAATGCGCGCCGGCTGCATGAGAATGATAAGTAGCCCGCCCCACAGAAACGCCGGATGCAGTCGCTTGTGCCTGATCGTGTCGAACACGACGAAACCTACCAGCACCAGATCCGCCAAACCAAAAAACGCGAGTGGTCCGCCGTTAACGATGAAGCTGAGCGGAATGCGCGCGACTGCCGGGACCAATAGATTGATCGCCGCGAGCAGCATCAGTCGCTTGTGAATGTCGAGCCGCTTGCGATAGTACAACGCGGCGCTGATCAGAATCGCGAAGACGACCATGTCGCCAAGCGGGATGATCAGAAACGACAGCGGCGACGGCGCGCCCGGCGGTGTAAGACTCGTATTGTTAACAAAACGAGCCGCGCCGTAAATGCCAGTCAGTATGCCGACGATGAAGACGAGCGCCGCGAGAACCGCGCCGACTATGCCGAGTTGTTGATGCAGCTTCGTGCGTCGTCTTGCGACGAGCGTCACCTGCACGATGAACAGCACGACCCACGCGGTCATCACGACTCCGTGGATCTGCACGATCAAATTCGGCAGCGGCGGCGTGGCGAACAAGCCTTTGAGATAGTAAGTGCGCGCAAAACCCGCGAGCACGATGAGCGGAATGACGATGGCGGCCAGAATATAAAGCGGGCGATCGCTTACGCGGCGGTGTAAGTTGGGGGTACTTGCCATGGTGACGTAAACTATCTCACCGAAAGGCAAAAGACAATCCACAGATTACGCAGATTCCTAAAACAATCTGCGTAATCTGTGGATGGATCACTGAGACCAGAGCGCTACTTAAATCCGATGCCCACGATTCCGCAGCGGGATCTTTACCGCATGATCAACGAAGCCGGCGAACGCGGCGAACGCGTCGTGGTCGCGACCGTGGCC
>DASXXL010000641.1:0-6549 GCA_036503085.1 Pyrinomonadaceae bacterium
GGCGCTCGGTTTGCGGAATCCGTTCACGTTTGTATTTCAACCCGGCGCCGGACGCATGTTCATCAACGACGTGGGCCAAGACACGTGGGAGGAGATCAACGACGGTATCGCGGGTTCGAATTACGGTTGGCCCACAACCGAAGGCATCACGACGAGTCCCGCGTTTCGCTCGCCGCTTTTCGTTTACCCGCACGGCACTGGCCCAACCACCGGCTGCGCGATCGCCGGCGGCGCTTTCTACAACCCGCTGAACGTGCAGTTTCCGTCGAGCTTCGTGGGCAAGTATTTCTTCGCAGACTTGTGTAGCGGCTGGATCCGCACCTTTGATCCGGCGGCCGGTACCGCCGCAGATTTCGCCAGCGGCATCGCGCAACCGGTCGATCTGAAGGTGGACACAGACGGAAGTCTTTATTACTTATCGATCGGAAGCGGACTGCTGTCGCGGATTCACTTCAACGCTCCGACAACGCCGCCGCCAGTGATCGCCACGGAAGCAAACACGGACATCGCTATCGCGCTCGATTCGCCGACGATGGTGCGCGATCCGTTTCCGCTGACGAACCCCTGGAACTTCAGCGTGGACGGTCGCACACGCGTGATGTTCTTCGTCACTAATCTCGACCTCGCGCCGAACGAAAACAGCTCGGCCGTCGTCGCGGAAGCACACGACGGCGCGAACGACGTCTTTCCGTTGACGGTCGAGTTTGTCGGCAAGGTGCCGGGCTTCGATTGGTTGACGCAGGTAGTCGTGCGCCTACCGGACAATCTTCCGTCCGGACAGGCGGTGTTTCTTAGTGTGACTTTCCACGGTCAAACGAGCAACAAAGCCCGGATTCAGATGAGGTGAACTTCACCAACGCTCACGGCTGAACACTGATGCCGTAACGTTTAATCTTGCAATTCAGCGTGGTCACTTTCACGCCCAGCAGTTTTGCCGCGCGACGTTGATTGCCGCGCGTGCGTTGCAGCGCGCTGCGAATCAGCTCTCGCTCGTAACGCTGCACCTCTTCCTGCAATCCCAGATTCCGGTCGGGTTCAGGCTGATGACTCGCGAGCTGCTCGACTTCCCTGAGGACGGTGAGCGCGGCCTCTCGCAGGTTGTCCAAGTTATGGCGAGCTAGTTCGGATGTTCTGGGCGGCGCCTCTTGCGGCGCTGAATTACCATTAGTCTCCCAATGATAAGAACTGCTCATTTCTACCTCCCTGGCTTTTCATTTACGGGAGCAACGCAGGGTAATAACAGGCAGTACGTCTAATCCTTGCGTAGAAGTTCGCTGAAAAACGCGACCGCACGCTGGTCGCCGGTTTGGCCAAGCACCTGAATCGCAACTTTGCGCACGGGCATCTGCGGATGGTTGCGCGCGACACGAATCAAGACCGGCACGGCTTCATCCTTCGAGCGTCGACCAAGCGCCAGCGTTGCCTGCTTCTGCAACTCGATTTCGTTATCGCCGTCGATCGTGCTGATCAAAGCAGTGAGACTCTTCGGGCCGGGGACGCGACCGAGGTTCGCGATCGCGCTCTTGCGCAACTCGATATCTTTCTCGTTTTCGATAACGCGGATCAGGTAAGTTGCGGCCGCATCGCTGTTGTCGTTGCGGCCGATGCCGCGCAGCGCGATACGTTTGAGTTCGCGCGCCGGCATCGTTTCGAAGAGGTTCTCAAGAACAGGCAACATGCCGGCGGAGCGACTCATTGCGAGAGCGGCCAGCGCGGTTTGTCGCGTCTCCTTGTTCTCCTGGTTGTTACGCACGATCTCCGCGAGCAGCGTGTTCTTTGCCTGCGTCTCCGGTGTCGTGCCCAGCAAGCTGATGGCGCGAAAACGCACCGCATCGCCGGCGGGACGACGAGCAAACTCCGTCAGGACGGTATCGACGCGCGCGTCATCGTGCAGCGAGATCGCATAGAGCGCGCGGCTGCCGATTCCGTTCGCATCGGGGTTGGGTGTGTCGACGATCGATTTCAGGTAGTTGAGACTTTCTTCGTTGCTGATGCGGCCTGCCCAGTAAACCGGATAATTGCCGTATTCGTGGTCGCGGCGCAGGTTGTAGATGTCGGCGCGAGTAAATGCTTCGCGTTGGGTGTCGTACATCATGAAGAATCCGAGTTCGCGTGTTTCGTAGCGCGGGTCGGAAGTTATCGAGTCGTCGTTCCAAACGTAAACGCCGTTTCCGTTGACGATCTCGAAATCAACCGCGACGTTCGGTCTCACTTCGAACTGATACGCGACCCAGAAGCGACCGTTCAGAGCATTCGTACGACCGGCGGCAATCGCGTTGTCGATCTTCGCCTTGAGCGTCGCGCCTTCGACCGGAATGAACGTCTTCGTTTGTTGAGACGCTAAAACAGGCAGAGCCATTAACAACAACGCAAGACTTCCGATCAGTGTTGTTCGTCTTAATCCGTGACTCATCGCAGCAACTCCTCCAAAAACTTCAACACGGTCGGATCGTTGCTGCGGCTCAACCAACCGATTGCGCGCTTGCGACGCTCCATCGGCGCCTGCTGGTTCTTCGCGATGTCGATCAACTTCTGAATCACACGCTGATCGTTGAGCCGGCTACTGCCGCCGATGCTCTGGGCGATGTATCCAGTGCTGCCCGGCGTGGTGACGAACACCGTGCCCGAGGCGAGCGAGTTGAGGATCTGATCTTTGAGCTCTTCGTTCTTTTCGTTGTCGTACAGGTTGAGCAGAAACTCGACCGCCTTGTCGCCGCCGCGGCGCGAGATCGCGCTGATCGCTGACTTGCGCAACTCGACGTTGTCGGAACTGCGCGCGATCTCGAGGAGCTTGTTACCTGCCCGTTCGCTCTTGCGATTTCCAAATCCCGCGATCACCGCTTTGCGAATGTCGACATTTTGATCGGCGTCATAGATGCGAAACAGCGCATCGACCGCGGGCTCGCCGGGACGAATCGAGATGTTGGAGATCGCGAGCCGGCGCTGACCGATGGTTTTGCCGCTGGTGGCGATGTCGGCCAACACGGCGATCGCGCGATCGCCGGTGTGTTTGCTCAAAGCGTACAGCGAAGCTTCGATGATGTCGTTGTCCTGCGAAGTCAAAGCGAAGTCGCGGAGCGCATCGACTACGCTGTCGTCGTTGGTCGCGCCGAGCGTAGCAATCGCGCGTGCGCGAAGCTTCACATCCTGCTCGCTGCGTGCGACGCCGAGAATCACGGGAGTCACCGCTTTGCCGCCGTGGCGGCCGAGCAATGTCAGCGCCGCGCCCTTGCAGCGAACAGTCTGCGTCGAGCCAGGCTTGAGCCACTCGGTTGCGGCCATGATGCCGCGTTGCAGGTCCGTTTGAAACAATGCCTGCAGCACGACGATCTTGAACTCACACGGATTGTCGTCGGAAGTTGGACCACCAAGATCGTCGATGCTCCACGCTGAGCCGCCAACACCCGTACCGTAGCCGATGCCGATGCCCTGGCCGCCGGGGACGGCGACCGCCACCGGAGCGAGCGAGTCTGCCGGTGCATAGACGATCGTCGTATCGGCTGGTGGCGTAGCGGCGATCGCGCCCTGGACCGTCGTGGCGTATGTCCTGGCAGGCAGTACATAAGTGCCGGGCACCTGGGCCAACAGCACGCGCGCGTCGTCGCGCCAGCTCGAGGTCGGATACTTCTCCATCAGGCGCAGGATCGTCACGCGGCAGTCGTCATACTTCGCGAGTTTCTGTTGCGCGTAAGCCATCCAGTAGAGCGCGGCGTCGAGGTTCTTTTCGTTGGGATAAGACGAAAGATAATCGCTGAATTTTTCCTGTGCTCTGGCCCACTGTCCGTCGGTGATCAGATCGCGGGCGCTGCGAAAGACGGTCGCCGCATCGGTCTGCGCCGCTTGAGCACGGGCGCGGTCAGTTTCAGTCTTTTTCTGACTTTCCGTCTGGCTTTGCGACTGGCTCTGGAAGTTTCGGCGTTGGCCGAAGGTCGTGGTGGTAACTGCGAGCACGAGGCTCAGCGTCACGAGTAAGGTTTTTGAGATAAGTTTTGTCATAGTCTTTCGCCTCTAACTATCTAACGATTTTCCGCGCCACGGTCCTGGTAATCGACTAAGGCCGCGACGATCTCCGTCTTCCGCACTCGCTCCTTGATCGCGCGCAGGTCTTCGGCCTTGGCGCGGTCGGGCAGGTTGGCGATGTCGATCAGGAGTGGCTCGAGGTCAGCGAGGAGTGTTTTCGTTGGGAACTTTGCTTTCATCTCGGCGTCATGGCGGAGCACGACGTTTTCGATTAGCAGGCGGCGCGACAGTGCTTTGTCGTAGCTCACGTCTACTTCGTCGTCGCTGTCGGAGAGGGGGACGTTGCGAATCGAGCGCAACAGGTTTTCGGTTTGTTCGATGTGCTTCGCGGTTTCTTCTTCGTCGAGATCGAAACCAACGTCGGTCGACAACACACCAGGGTTATCGGGACGCACGTTGTTGGCGTGAATCGGTTTGGTTCTTGGTTTAATCCCTGTTACCTGGTTCGTGCTCGTAGGGCGCTGAACGATTAGTGGCGGTTGTTTGGGTAGTTGCACTACAGCGATGGTTTCGCTCTTTTGAGACAAGAGGAACACGGATAAAGAACCAATGGTCAAAACCAATCCAGCAGCGATTCGCGCCCACCAACTAAAAGACGACCTTGCGGCTGGCCTGATCTGCTCTTCGATCGCCGTCCACAACTGTGGCGGTACCTCCAGCTCGCGGTCGTAACGCGCAAACAGCTCCTGTTCGGCCGCCGCATCACCGGCCAGGTACTCTTCCAACAACTTCCAATTCTCAGACTTCATAACCAACTCCCGCATAAGCACCGACCCGCCGCCGCATCTCTGCCCGCGCACGATGCAGGTCCGTCTTCAACTTCGCGATCGAATACCCTGTGATCTCGGCGATCTCTTCGTAACTGCACTGGTGCAACACCTTCAACGTGAACACCAACCGCTTGTCTTCATCGAGCGCCGAAAGCGAACGTCGAATCACGTCGTTCAACTCTTTGCTGAGCACGTTTTCAACCGGGGCCGGTTTCTGGTCGCACAAATCGGTGACTTCCTTATCCGCCAGATCCACGTGCCGCAAGGCACGTGATCGCAACGACTCACGCGCCACGTTTCTCGCAACGCCAAACAACCACGTCGACAGCTTCGTCTCGCGCCGCATCGTGCGAATCGCCCGATACGCGCGCACAAATGTTTCCTGCGTCAACTCTTCCGCCAGCGCGCGATCGTTGACCATGTCGAAGATGAAACTGATCACCGGACGGGAATAGCGTTCAAAGATCAGACGAAAGGCCTCGGCGTCGCCCGCGCATACGCGAGTAACCAGGTCTGCTGAACTATTCATCAGAGTTCCCGCGAACGCGCGGGGCTGACCTTCAAGACTTAATTCATCGACCGTCAGCCGCTTCATCATGTTCTCGGTAGTTAGTGAAACGGGAGGTGAAAAGGTTTCAGTTCTACTGGAAAATCCCTTTCCCCTTGATCGCCGCAAGCGGGAGACACAGGGAAAAGGGATTGTGGGTGCTTACGCCGGTTGAAGAACAGCAGATTTAAGAAACTGAGCCGGGTCTACGATTTTTCCGGCGATCGCCGAAGCCGCGACGACGTACGGTGACGCGAGGTAGAGCTTGCCCGGGCCGCTGCGGCCGGGGAAGTTGCGATTCTGCGCACTGATCGTCACCGTCTCCGCGTTTGGCGAAGCGCCCGGACCGGCGTTGATACACGCACCGCACGAAGGATCGATCAACTCCGCGCCGGCACGCTCGAAAATTTCGATATAGCCACGCTCACGCGCATACTGCTTGATCTTCTGCGAACCAAACTGAATATAAAGGTGCACGCCTTCGGCCACGCGCTGACCATTCGCCAACGCGTTCTCCAGCACTGCGGCGTACATATCCATGTCAGCCATTTTGCCGCCGGTACACGAACCACCATAAGCCGCATCGATGCGCACTTCTTCCGGCAGCTCGTCGATCGGAATGCCGTTACGTGGATCGCCCGGTGTCGCCACCATCGGCCGGATCTCGTCGAGATTGATCTCGAAGACCGCCGCATATTGCGCGTCTGGATCGCTGAACGTGAATCCCTTGCGCACTTCCTCCGCATCGAGATCGCGTGTGCGCACGATGTAATCCAAAGTGACTTCGTCAGGCTCGATGATGCCCGTGGTGCCGCCCGATTCGACCGCCATGTTCGTCAGCGACGCGCGCTCGTCCATCGGCCAGTTGCGCAGGTCCTCGCCGGCAAACTCCAGCACCTTGCCGATGCCTTTGCTCGTCTTCATGTACTCAGTTGCGAGGATCACGAGCATCACGTCCTTGGCGGCGACGTCCGCGCGCTTCTTACCTTTCAAAACATAGCGCACGGTTTCCGGCACGCGGATGCGAATGTCTTTCGTGTACCACGCATTTGCCATGTCGGTTGAGCCGACGCCGAACGCGAAACAACCAAGCACGCCGGCCATGCACGTGTGCGAGGCGGTGCCGATCACGACTTGCCCCGGCAGCGCAAGCTCTTCCACGACCGCGTTGTGACAGATCGCCTGTGAGCCGCCGTCGGGACTCTCGCCGGA
>DASXXL010000642.1:0-8208 GCA_036503085.1 Pyrinomonadaceae bacterium
GAAGAAGGTAGCCAGTGGCAAGTGCGAAGCGCAGCGGAGCACGCCGCCACTGGAAACCAGCATAACGACGAGCAGCCCGGAACGGGCGACAGACACACTGCACCTCCGGCGCAAGACCCAGCGTCTCGCGATCTTCACTCCACGCCTCCACCGCGTTCTGGTGCAAACCCATTAGGCGACGCTCTGAAGTCAACGAAAGAGCAGTTGCGCCGCATCCCGCGCGGCGGCATCGGCTATGGCTTGTTGCGTTACTTGTGTCGCGACGAAGAGGTTGCGCGAGAGATGAGGGCGCTGCCGCAGCCGGCCGTCAGCTTTAACTATCTCGGACAATTGGACCAGATGTTTCAGTCGTCCGGATTGCTTCGCCGAGCGCATGAATCGACAGGCGCGGTGCGCGATGCAGCAGCGCAGCGCGGCAATTTACTCGAAATAAACGCCAGCATCAGCGGCGGTCAGTTGCACGCCGAATGGACATACAGTGCGGAGCTTCACGACCGCGTCACGATCGAAAAACTGGCCCATGATTTTCTCGCAGAGCTCCGGGATCTAATCGCGCACTGTCTCACCACGAAAGCCGGCGCGCATACGCCTTCCGACTTCCCGCTCGCACACCTCAACCAGACGCAACTCGACGAACTGCTGGCGACGCGAGCGGATGTGTCCGATATCTTCCACTTGTCGCCGATGCAACAGGGCATGCTCTTCCACATCCTCTACGCAGCGAACACGGATGTGTATCTGGGCCAGTTCAGTTGCGCGTTGCAGGGTGATCTCGATCCCGATCTGCTCGACATTGCGTGGCAGCAGACAATAAACAACCACGGAGTTTTGCGCGCGTCATTCATCTGGGAAAACCTCGACGAGCCGCTGCAGTTGATTCATGAAAGCGTTCGCGTGCCGCTCGAACAGGATGACTGGCGCGATCTCCGTGCAAGCGAACAGGCTGAACGATGGGAAGCGTTTCTCGTTCAGGAGCGGCAGCGCGGTTTCGATCTCTCGACGCCGCCACTAATGCGCCTCGCGCTCGTCCGGCTCGGCAGCGATTCGTATCGCTTCGCGTGGACGCATCACCACCTGCTGCTCGACGGTTGGTCCGGCGCGCTGGTGCTGCGTGAAGTCTTCAACACCTACGAGGCGTTGAGACGCGGTGAACAGATGCGTGCTGAGCCGCGACGACCGTTCCGCGATTACATTGCCTGGCTCGATCAGCAGGACTTATCAAAAGCCGAAGCCTTCTGGCGCGAGAACCTGAAAGGCTTCACTGCGCCGACGCCGCTCGTCATCGATCACGCAAGCGGGGAGATCAACAACGAAGCGCTCGGTGAAAGCAAGTTACAGCTTTCGAAACAAACAACCGACGACCTTCAATCGTTGGCCCGACAACATGGCTTGACGCTCAACACCATTCTCGCCGGAGCGTGGGCGCTGCTGCTCAATCGCTACAGTCAGGAAGAGAGCGTTGTCTTCGGCGCCACAGTCGCGGGACGCCCGCCATCGTTGCCGGGTGTGGAAACGATGGTCGGTCTGCTCATCAATACGTTGCCGGTCCGCGTGAACATTGATGAGGACGAGGAACTGCTCGCCTGGTTGAAAGTTTTGCAGGCCGAGCAAGTGGAACTGCGTGAGTACGAATACAGCCCGCTTGTCGAGGTGCAACGCTGGAGCGACGTCGAGCGTGGCCGGCCGCTCTTCAAGAGTCTGTTAGTCTTCGAAAATTATCCGCTCGATGCTGCTGCACTGAAAGAGAACCTGAGCCTGCAACTTGACGAGGTGCGCTCGTTCGATCGGACCAATTATCCGCTCACAGTCGTCGCCATTCCCGCGACCGAACTCTGTCTGCAAGCACTCTATGACCAAGGGCGCTTCACCAACGACTCAATCGAGCGTCTGCTCGGCCACTTGCGGACGCTGCTCGAAAGCATCGCTGCCCGTCCGTTTCAGACTCTGGCTGAGCTTCAGCTTTTAACTTCCAGTGAACGCGAGCAAGTGCTCGTCGAATGGAACAAGACCGCGCGCGATTATCCGCAGGACTTGTATCTGCATGAAATGTTTGAGGCGCAGGTCGAACGCACACCGAAACGAATCGCCGCGGTCCACGTCGATCAGGAACTGACCTATCAAGAACTGAACGCGCGCACCAATCAGCTCGCTCGCTATTTGCAAAAGCTCGGTGTTGCACCAGAGACGCGTGTCGGCGTTCTGATGGAGCGTTCGCTCGAAATGCTGATCGGCATGTTGGCGATTTTGAAAGCCGGCGGCGCATACGTTCCGCTCGATCCGGAATATCCGCAGGAGCGTCTCGGCTTCATGTTGGCGGATTCCGGCGCGCGTGCGCTGCTGACGCAACAGCGTCTCACGCATCTTCTGCCGGCACACGAAGCGCAGCCGGTTTTCGTTGATTCGGAAGCGGAAGCGATTGCTGCCGAGAGTGTGGAAAATCTTCAGTGCAACGTTAACGCGCGCAATCTTGCCTACGTCATCTACACGTCAGGCTCGACGGGGCGGCCCAAAGGCACGGCCATCGAGCACCGCAGCGTCACGATCTTCTCGCAGTGGGCGCGAGAAAGTTTCGCGCCTGATGCATTCGCCGGAACGCTGGCGCTCAGTTCGACTTGTTTCGACCTCTCCATCTTTGAGTTGTTTGTGCCGCTGCACTGGGGCGGCAAGGTCATCATCGTGCGCGACGTGCTGCATCTCGCGGAAGTGCCGCCCGCGCATCCGGTCACACTCATCAACACGGTTCCGTCCGCCATCAACGAGCTACTCCAACTGAATGAGTTGCCGGCCTCGGCACACATGGTCAATCTCGCCGGCGAGCCGCTACAGCAGAAACTCGTGCAGCAGCTTTACGAACGAAAGACTATCGAACAGGTCTTCAATCTTTATGGACCAACCGAAGATACAACTTATTCGACGTGGGACTTGATGCCGCGCGACTCGTGTGAGTCGCCGACAGTCGGACGGCCCGTCAGCAACACACAGGCTTACGTGCTCGATCGTCGCGGCAGACCGCTGCCCGCCGGTGTGCCCGGCGAACTGCATCTCGGAGGCATGGGATTAGCGCGCGGTTATCTCGGACGCCCGGAGCTGACGGCAGAGAAGTTCATTCCCGATCCATTCAGTGGCGAGCCGGGTGCGCGCCTGTATCGCACGGGAGATCTCGCCCGCTTTTTACCCGACGGCCGCATCGATTTTCTCGGACGCATAGACCATCAGGTGAAGATTCGCGGCTATCGCATCGAGCTGGGCGAAATCGAAGCGGTTTTGCACGAGCATCCGGCGGTGAAAACCTGCGTCGTCGTGGCGCGCACAGAAGCAGATGACAAGCGACTCGTTGCCTATGTCGTCACACACAGAGAGGTTGGTCAGCTCGAACTCCAGGACTTTCTCCGCACGCGTCTGCTTGGACACATGATCCCATCGGCTTTCGTGTTACTGGACGAGATGCCTTTGACGCCGAACGGAAAGATCGATCGACGAGCACTGCCCGCGCCGGAAGAATTGAGGCCGGAGATCGAGCAGCACTACGTCGCGCCGCGCAACGATATCGAAGTGGCGCTGGTGGAGTTGTGGCAAGAGGTCCTGGGCGTCAACCCCATCGGCATCAGGGACAACTTCTTCGACCTCGGCGGTCATTCGTTGAAAGCCACACGTCTGCTCGCGCGAGTGCGGCAAGTCTTTCGCACGCAGTTGCCGCTGAGCGTTGTCTTCGAGGCGACGACGGTCGAAGCACTCGCGCGGGCGCTGGTCCAACACGAAGCGAAGCCCGGCCAGACCGCGAAGATCGCGCGCGTGCTGCAAAGAGTGAAGAGCATTTCCGCAGCGGATTTGAAGGACGAACTGGAACTTAAGCGTAGAGAGAAGAGCGGTGCATGAAAGAGATGACAGATCATTTGAGTAAAGCGGGGTTAGAGGCGGAGCGGCTCGAACTGCTGGACTACCTGCTCGAAGAAGAGGGTGTTGAGACAGATTCGGAGTCGCAGAAGATCGAGCGTCGCGGGTCGCGGACAGCGGTGCCGGGCGGCGTGCTGCCGCTCTCATTTGCGCAGCAGCGTTTGTGGTTTCTCGATCAATTAGAACCCGGAAGCCGTAGCTACAACTTGTCCGGCAGGTTGCGCCTCGAAGGCCGGCTCGATGCGTCTGCACTCGAAGCGAGTCTTAATGAAATCGTGCGCCGGCACGAAGCCCTGCGCACGATATTCTCGACGCACAACGGCGAGCCTGTGCAGATCGTTCTCTCCGAACTGCGTCTGCCGCTGCCGTTCATCGACCTGTCTGATCTGCCCTTAACCGAACGCGAGAGTGCGTTCCGGCAACTCTGTGACGAAGAAGCACAGCAGCCGTTCGATCTATCAACCGGACCACTCATGCGCGCACGCTTGCTGCGCTTCACGAAAGCAGAGCATGCATTGCTCGTATCGATGCACCACATCGTGAGTGACCTCTGGTCCATGGGTGTGCTGATTCGTGAAGTGGCGACGCTCTACGAGGCTTACGCGTCTGGCGCTGAATCGCCGCTTGAGGAGCTCACTCTCCAATATGGCGATTATGCGGTATGGCAGCGGGAATGGCTGCAGGGCGAAGTGCTCGAGCAGCAACTCGCGTATTGGCGCAAACAACTCGGCGGCGAGTTGCCAGTGTTGCAATTGCCGTTGGATAAACCGCGCTCCACAGCTTCAGGCGTCCATAGTGTCACGTTCAGCTACAACCTTTCGAAAAAGCTCAACGAAGAGCTGAAAGCGTTGAGTCGAGCAGAAGGCGTGACGCTATTCATGAGCTTACTGGCCGCGTTTCAACTGCTGCTCTCGCGCTACAGCGGACAGCAAGACATCCTGGTCGGATCGCCCGTGGCCCATCGGACGCGAGCCGAGATCGAAGAGTTGATCGGGTTCTTCGTCAACACGCTTGTGCTGCGAACAGACGTGAGCGGGAACCCGACGTTCCGCGAGCTAGTGCAGCGAGTGCGAGAGACGGCGCTGGGCGCCTACGCCCATCAGGACGTGCCGTTTGAGAAGCTGGTGGAGGAGTTAGCGCCGGAGCGGAACCTGAGTTTCACGCCGGTCTTTCAGGTGATGTTTGCGCTGGAGAATGCGCCACTTCCGGAAACTAAGGCGCATGGCTTGAAGATGCGCGCGGAAGCGCTCGCGAGCGACACGGCGAAGTTCGATCTGGCGTTGGGAATAGTCGAGACGGCTGATGGTCTGACCACAGACTGGCAGTACCGTACAGAGTTGTTTGAGGCCGCAACGATCGAGCGCATGGCTGCTCATTTCGAGACGTTGCTCGAAAGCATTGTTGCCGATCCAGACGCGCGTATTGCGGATCTGTCTATCTTGACTGCCGGCGAGCGACGGCAGTTGCTGGTTGAATGGAACGAAACGCCTCAACCTCTACACGCGACTCCGCTCACTCATGAACTCTTCGCCGAACAAGCCGCAACCCACGCGAATGCGCCGGCACTCCTCTTTGAAGAACAAACGCTGACCTTTGACCAAATCAACGGCCGCGCCAATCAACTCGCGCATCATCTTCTAAATTGCGGCATCGGCAAAGAAACGACGATTGGCGTAATGCTGGAACGCGGGCCGCAGTCGCTCGTGGCCTTGCTCGCCGTCTTCAAGGCGGGCGGTTGCTATCTTCCGTTAGACCCGCTTTATCCAGCCGAGCGACTCGCGTTCATGTGCGCCCATGCAAATGCGTCTCTCGTCATCACGGAAGAATCCGTGCGCGAGCGCTTGCCGGAGAGCGCCGCCCGAGTCGTCTGTCTCGATACTGACGCCGAACAGATCGCGCAACAGAGCACAGAGAACCCAACTGTTGCAGTGCTGCCGCAGCAACTCGCTTACATCATCTACACATCCGGCTCGACCGGCAGACCAAAGGGCGTGGCAGTCGAGCACCGTCAACTGCTGCACACGTTGCACGCGGCCCAGGAGATGATCCAACTGACGCCCGCGGATTGTTTTCCGTGCCTTGCATCTTTTTCCTTCGACATCTCGCTGTTGGAGTTGCTGGCCGCGCCGTTGGCAGGTGGGCGCTGTCTGCTCGTGTCGACTGCAAACGTGCTGGACTCGACGGTAATGAAACGCGTGTTGACGGAAGCGACCATGCTACACGCGGTACCGGGAGTGATGCGGCGGTTCGTCAGCTTTGCGCGCGAGCATGGGGCCGAGCCGCGAAACTTGAGGCAGTTGCTGGTTGGCGGCGAAGCGGTGCCGCCGGAACTGATCGCGGACATGCAAGAGGCGTTTCCGAACGCCGCGGTGCGAGTGTTGTATGGGCCAACCGAAGCAACCATCATCTGTGGCAGCTATGAAGTGAACAGAGGTGAAGGAGTTCACGGGCAAATGATTGGCCGGCCGTTGCGCAACGTCATGCTGCGTGTGCTCGACGAACAGGGGCGGTTGCTGCCGGCTGGAATCGAAGGCGAGATCTGCGTGGGTGGTGAGGGAGTAGCGCGTGGATACCTGCATGGACCAGATCTGACAGCGGCGAAGTTCGTTGTTGATGAATACAGCGAGCGCGCGGGAGCGAGAATCTACCGGACAGGAGATCGTGGCCTCTACAGTGCTGACGGGAGCATCGAGTTCAGAGGGCGAACAGACGAGCAGGTGAAGGTGCGCGGGTTCCGCATCGAGCCTGGCGAGATTGAAAGTGCGCTTGCCGAGCATGAAGGCGTGACGGAAGCGATCGTCGTCGCGCGCGAAGAGAAGGCTGGCGACATGAATGGCGAGACGGGCGGCGAGAAGCGAATCGTCGCCTACATCGTCACGAGTCAAGACCGTAGGCCAGAAATTACCACGTTGCGCAGTCATTTAAAGGAGCGACTGCCGGACTACATGGTCCCTTCGGCCTTCGTCTATCTGGATGCGCTACCGTTGACGAGCCATGGAAAGGTTGATCGACGCGCGCTGCCTGCCCCGCACTCGGAACGTCCCGCGTTGGCTGAAGCGTTCCTCGCGCCCCGCAACGGTGTGGAAGAGATGCTGGTCTCGATCTGGTCCGACGTGCTGGGCGGAACGAGAGTCGGAGTAAACGACAACTTCTTCGAGTTGGGCGGCCATTCGCTGCTGGCGACGCAGGTGATGTCGCGGGTGCGAGAAGCGTTCGGGATCGAAATTGCTTTACGGAGTTTGTTCGAGCGGCCGACCGTGGGAGAGTTGGCGGAGACGATCGAAGAGCGGCTGGGAACGGAAGCGGGGCTGCCACCCAAAACGAAGCAGGTAGAGCGGGCCGTGCGCGAAGGGAATACGATGCCGCTCTCCTTTGCGCAACAGCGTCTCTGGTTCATCGACCAACTCGAGCCGGGTAATCCCGTCTACAACACGCCGCGCGGTGTGCGGTTGCGCGGCGTGCTCGACGTCGCAGCGCTCGAGCATGCATTGACTACGCTGGTCCGGCGGCATGAATCATTGCGCACAACCTTCCGCGATCTGCACGGCGAACCGGCTCAGGTCATCGGGAACGCTGAACCCTTCACAGTGATCGTCGAAGACCTCTCCGGTTTGCCGGAAGCAACACGAGAAGAGGCGGCTCATCGTTTGATTCGTGAAGAAGCGCTGCGACCTTTCGATCTATCAGCAGGGCCGCTGATGCGCGCACGCCTGCTGCGCCTCGCCAAAGATGAGCACATCCTGCTCGTGTCGCTGCACCACATCATTAGTGACGGTTGGTCCATGGGTGTGCTGGTTCGTGAAGTGGCCGCGCTCTACGAAGCTTACGCTTCCGGGACGGAGAGCGCGCTGAAGGATCTGAGTCTCCAGTATGCGGATTACGCGGTGTGGCAGCGGGAATGGCTGCAAGGTGAGGTGCTCGATCAGCAACTCGCGTACTGGCGCAAACAACTCGCGGATATACCACCCGTGCTGGAGTTACCAACAGATCGACCTCGCCCAAACGTGCAGACGTTTCGCGGCGCCGCGCTGCCCTTTAACGTGTCGAAAGAATTAACTGAAGAGCTAAGAGTATTGAGCAGGCGCGAGGGCGTCACGCTCTACATGACATTGCTCGCCGCCTTGCAAACACTGCTCGCGCGCTACACCGGACAGGAAGACATTGCGGTTGGAACACCGATCGCGAACCGCCGCCACGCCGAGATCGAAAACCTGATCGGCTTCTTCGTCAACACCCTCGTACTGCGAACGGACGTGAGCGGGAATCCGACATTCCACGAGTTGGTCCAATGCGTTCGCGAGACTGCCCTGGGCG
>DASXXL010000643.1:0-9136 GCA_036503085.1 Pyrinomonadaceae bacterium
CGTTTTCCCACCCAAAAGTCTTGTCGTAAACAACGAACCGTCCGCGCGGCGTGTAAGCGACGCTTTCCTGACCATCGCTCATGAACCTTGCGTCGTTGCCAGTCGAAACCGGCAGCACTCGAACACCACTATTCTCACGCACGAGCAGCAAGACCTGTCGATCGATATCGACCTCGACGTGCTCGTAACCCGGATCGCGCGGCTTCGGAGCCTCACTCGCGCGCAGCGCCTCAAACTCATCCCTCGTCAACTTTGCCGTAACCGCTCGTCCTTCCCACTTCTGAAACGCAATCAGCGCCGACCGCGACCCGAGATCGAAAACCCCATCGACGGGCCCCGTCCAATACCCAAGCCCCGCCAGCCGCTGCTCCGCTTCCTTGATCTGCGCGCGCGTCAACGGTGACCCATTTCGCTGCTGCGCCCACGCACCTACGGCCGCCGAACAAACCAGTAAACCGAGTGCCAGGAAACCCTTCAACATTCTTTCTGCGTCTCGCTGAGAATCTGTTCCAACTCGGCGACCACTTCGAGGTCTTTGGGACGACCAGCAGCCCGTTTAGCTTTTATCAATCCTTCAACTCCCAGGCACTGGCACAACACGCCGGCGACTTCTATATTGATCGTATGCGGCAGCAGTTGGTCGTAACCGCCGCCGCCCACAATTTCTCCGAGTAGATCCAAAGCACCGAGCGTGGTAATCAAAGTAAAGTTGAGGCCCTTATCAATGGTTTCGACGCTCCAATCAAAAGGCAGTCCCGGCGGTGCTCCCCGCAGGTACGGTTTGATGTCACCGAGCGCATTCACAACCCGCTCGATGTTGCTGCGGCTTCGTTTGTAGACGACATCAAGATCAAGAGTCAGGCGCGCGGAGCCGTGAGCCGTTGCGGCAGCGCCACCGACAATGATGAACTCCACCTCATTTTCGGTGAGCAACTTCAGCAGTGCAGTAAAGTTTGTCACTCTCTCGAGCGTGCCTTTCTGCCGGCTTCTTGAAGCTCCTCTGCGAATTGCTGGAGTTTCATGAGTTGCTGAAAGCGCTCGTCGACAGTAAGGCGCAGGTTCTCGCGTATCAGCGTGACGTCAACGTCTTTCTTGTAGGCCTCGATTACCGCGTCTAGACCTGTAGCCGATTTAACTGACTCTTGCTTCATCTCGCACGCATTATAACGCCTCCGAGGCTTGGCTTTAGCCCGCCAAATTGTGTTTTCCCTACGCGTCGCGCAAAATGCCCGCATGTTGCGCATGTTCAAGCCCCGACTACTCCTGATCTTCGCCCTCTCGCTCGCGTCGCTACAATGCAACGCCGGCGCAAATTCAGGATCGACAAACGCCGGAAACACCGCCGGAAACGGAAACAGTGCCGGAAACACAGCAGCGGCGCCGGTCAAATACGGCTATGAGATCGTACACATCTACCCCCACGACCCGGGCGCGTTCACGCAAGGCCTCGTCTTTATCAACGGCAAACTCTACGAAGGCACCGGCGAGGCGGGCCGCTCCAGCCTGCGCGAGGTCGACCTCCAAACCGGCCACGTCCTCAAAAAAGTCGACGTGCCCGAACCCTACTTCGGCGAAGGCATCGCGCTGCTCAACAACAAAATCTACCAGCTCACCTGGCAACACCAGGTCGGCTTCATTTACAACGCCGACACTTTCGAGCAGGTCGGCAAGTTCAACTACAGCGGCGAAGGCTGGGGACTCACGACTGACGGCCATTCACTCATCCTGAGCGACGGCACGAACCGCATCAGATTTCTCGACCCAGACAGCTTTCACGTCACAAAAACCATCGCAGTAGTCGACGGCAATTTACCAGTCAACGAGCTGAACGAACTCGAGTACGTCAACGGCGAAATCTACGCCAACATCTGGCACGACAACCGGATAGTGACGATCGACCCGCAAACAGGCCGCATCACGGGCTGGATCGATTTGACTGGCCTGCTGCCGCCCGGCGACGTAACCGACGAAGAGGCCGTGCTGAACGGCATCGCTTACGATCAGACCGGCAATCGTCTGTTCGTCACCGGAAAACTTTGGCCGCGTCTTTTTGAAATAAAACTCAAGCCGGGCGTGAAAGCACCGGACACGAAGCCGCAGTAAACGCGAAACGGCAGTAACAACGATCGAGCGCGAATGAATTTCCTGACTTACTTCCGAGCCTTCTCTTACGCCATGATCGGCGTCGCCATGCTCGCCCTCGTGCTGGCCGGCGGGCTCGACTACGCGCTCGCGTTCGTCTTTCTCCTCGTGATGATCGTGAGTTGGAAACTCGAAGGCTCGCGCTGGCAGCTTCCCGAGCGCATCGGCCTCGGCATCGTTCTGCTCTCGATCCCGCTCTTCTACGCTGACTGGCACTTCCAAAAAAACCTCGGCGAACCGGTCGAACGTCTTGGCGTTACCGCGCTCGCACACCTGATCGTTTTCCTGTCGGCGGTGAAGCTGCTGCAGGTCAAGAAAGATCGCGACTGGGTGTTTCTTTATTTGATCTCGTTCTTTGAAGTGCTGCTCGCGGCGGGACTCAGTTTCAGTCCGGTCTTCCTCGGCACGCTGACATTGTACTTGTTGTGCGGCCTGTCAGCGGTGACCGCGTTTGAGATTCAGAAGGCGCGTCGCTCAGTTCGTCCCACCGAAACACGTCTGCTCGTGCCGCCCGATTCGCGTTTGTTCAGAAAAGGCAGACGCTCGTTGCGCAACACCGAAGCCGTACGCCTGCCGTTCGTCGCGGTGGCGCTGCTGGTGCTGATCTTCGCGTTTGCGTTGCCGCTGTTTTTGGTCGCGCCGCGTTCCGGCGCCGCGGCCCTCACGCGCAGCGGTGGCAGCGGTCAAAACCTGATCGGCTTTTCCGAGAACGTCACGCTCGGACAGATCGGCACGCTCAAACAGGACGACGGCGTCGTGATGCGCGTGCGTCTGGACAACATTGCCGACACGGCGCGCGCGTTGCGCTGGCGCGGTGTCGCGCTCGACGAATTCACCGGCTTCGGCTGGAAGAAATCTCCCGAAGCGCGGCGGCCGGACCCGGTCGAACAACGCGGCGGTTTCTTTCAACTAGGCACAACCTCGCTAGGCGTGCATCGCCTGACGATGCAAACGTTCTTTCTCGAACCGCTCGAATCGCCGGTGCTGTTCGCTGCGCCTCGCGTCGTCGCGTTGCAGGGGGATCTGCCGTTCGTGCGCGCCGATCAGGAAGGCTCTATTCAATCGCGTCGTCACGACTTCGAGCGCGTCATGTACAAGGCGATCTCCGACACCGACGAGCCGCCGGTCGAGGACCTGCGCAGCGACATGTCGCGCTATCCGGTTTCGTACCAGCGTTATCTGCAACTGCCGGAGCCGCTCGATCCGCGCATCGTGCAACTGGCGGCGTCGATGATTAGCGAGGCCCACGCGCACAACCGTTACGACGCTGCCAAAGCAATCGAGTCGCGTCTGCAACGCGACTATGGTTACTCGTTGCAGATGAGAGCCAGTGGTCCTGATCCACTCTCCGATTTTCTCTTCAACGTAAAGACCGGTCACTGCGAATACTTCGCGACTGCGATGGCCGTGTTGTTGCGCACGCACGGGGTTGCCGCGCGCGTCGTGAATGGGTTTTTGCCCGGCGAGTACAACGACACAGCCGGCGCTTACACGGTCAGACAAAGCGACGCGCACTCGTGGGTCGAAGTTTACTTTCCACAGACGCAGGCGTGGGTAACGTTTGATCCAACACCGTCAGCGGGACGCGTCGAACCGGTGCGCACAGGCCTGACGGCGCAGTTGCAGAAATACGCTGAAGCGATGGAGCTGTTGTGGTTCCAGTACGTCGTCGGTTACGACAAACAGGAGCAACGCTCGCTCGCGACGACGCTGCACAATCAGATCTTCGATTACGGCCGCGCGATAACGAGATTGTTTACGGCGATTACGAACTTCTTCACGACAAGCGTGCTGATGATCGTTAGCGGCGTGATCTTGCTCGCGCTCGTAGTGACGCTGGTCTTGTACGGTAAACGGTTTTGGCAATTCGTGCGACGTCGCACCGGCAGGAGCAAGATTGAAGACGGTCGCGGTTATTCGAATGTTGAGTTTTACGAGAAGCTGCTCGCGTTGATGGAGCAACGCGGTGTCCCGCGCGAGCAGGCGCAAACACCGCTGGAGTTTGCCGACAAGTTGAAATCGAGCGACGTGTGGGTGATCACGCGCGCGTACAATCGCGTGCGCTACGGAGGTGAGCGGCTGTCTCCGGCCGAACAACGAGAGGTGGAGCGGGCATTGTTTGCGTTAGAAGCCGCGGAGAGACACGGATAGAAGGCTTTTTTCTCTGTGCCTCTGTGTCTCTGTGGTTAGTTTCTCATGCAAGTCAGTTAACCACAGAGACACAGAGGCACAGAGAAGCACCTTTCGGGCAAAGCTAGTTTGAGGCAAGCACGGTAGAACACGGATGAAGAAAGTCGGATTTATTAGTCTCGGGTGTCCCAAGAACCTCGTCGATAGTGAAGTGATGATGGGCCACCTGAAGCAAAACGGTTATCAAATCACACCTGACGCCGCCGATGCTGAGACCGTCGTGGTGAACACCTGTGGCTTCATCGACACCGCGAAGAAAGAATCGATCGACGCGATTCTCGAAGCGGCGCGTCTTAAGACGGAAGGCCAGGCGAAGCGATTGATCGTGGCCGGGTGTTTGGTCGAGCGTTATCGCGACGAACTGAAGGCGGAGATGCCCGAGGTCGATGCGTTCATCGGTACGAACCAGATCAATGACATTCTCACCGTCTGCGATCCGAAGACCAACACGCGCAACCTGCCTGTGGTCCAACTCGGCAATCAAAGCGCGACGTATCTGTATGACGACTCGACGCCGCGCGTACTTGCAACACCATCGCATTACGCGTTCGTGAAGATTGCCGAAGGTTGCGATCGCCCGTGTGCTTTCTGCTTCATTCCGCAGATGCGCGGACACTTTCGCAGCCGTCGCTTTGGCTCGATCGTCGCCGAAGCGCATCAACTTGCGGAAGAAGGCGTGAAGGAGATCATTCTGGTGGCCCAGGATTCTTCGCGTTATGGCGAAGACCTCGGCAAACCGGATGCGCTCGCGCGTTTGCTGCGCGAGCTATCGCACGTCGAGGGCATCGAGTGGGTGCGCGTGATGTACACCTATCCGACGCATATCAGCGATGCGTTTCTCGACGTGCTCGCGGAAGAACCGCGCGCGGTGAAGTATCTCGACATGCCTTTGCAGCACGCGTCGCAGAACGTGTTGAAGCTGATGAAGCGTGGCGGCAATCGCAAGAGTCTCGAACGTTTGATCGAGCGCGTGCGGCAGCGTGTTCCGGGGATCGCGGTGCGCACGACGTTCATCACGGGCTTTCCCGGTGAAACTGAAGACGACTTTGCGGAGCTGCTCGGGTTTGTGAAGAGCGTGGAGTTTGATCGCGTCGGTGTCTTCACTTATTCAGACGAAGAAGGCACGCCCGCGTTTGATCTGCCGGAGAAAGTCGACGCGCGAACTGCGGCGCGACGGCGCACGGCGTTGATGAAAGAGCAGCGGCGTATCTCGCGTCGCAAAAACAAGGCGCGCGTTGGTGAAGTGGTGCGCGTGTTGTTTGAAGGTGAGTCGAAAGAGAGCGAGTTGTTGTGGCAGGGACGAATGGAGACGCAGGCGCCGGACATCGATGGCGTTGTGCTGATCAACGACGTGCCTCACGGCGTGCTGCCGGCGCCCGGAGATTTTGTGAACGTCGAGATCACGGAAGCGCATGAGTACGATCTGATTGGAAGGATCTCGGTCTGAAATCCTTGACATCCAGACAAACACTTAGCCCTGTGGATTACGCGGCGCTGGCGTTCGCGACCTGGGGCGTAGGGTTTTTGCCGCTCGCGCCGGGAACGTGGGGATCGCTTGTGGGGATCGGCGTTTTCTTTGCGCTTGGGTCTTTGGTGCTTCAGGTGGTTGGCGTGATCGTGGTGACAGGCTTGGGCATTTGGGCCGCGACGAGAACCGAAACGATTCTGGGTGCGAAAGATCCGGGGAAGGTCGTTGTTGATGAAGTTGCGGGCCAGATGATCGCGCTTTTGCCGCTGACGGTGTTCGGGTTGGCCCGCGGGTGGATCATCGTTTCGTTTATTCTTTTTCGCGCTTTTGACATCTTCAAGCCTTATCCTGCGCGACGGTTTGAGGCGCTGCGGGCAGGGCTGGGGATCATGGCTGACGACCTCGTCGCCGGCGTTTACGCAGCGCTTATTATTATTGTCGTGAGGATAATTTGATGGACACGCTCAAGAAACGACAAGACGAAGCGACGAGCAGTGAGACCCTCGAAGATCTCGAAGACGATGAGTTTTTTGATGGGGATGAAGCCGATCAAGCAGATCAGAATGGTGGTCCAAGCCCCGACGGTGCGTTTGACGAAGACGACGAACTAAGCGACGCCGATCCTCTTTAATCTGAGGGCGCCTCTTCCTTACCGCCGATCCACCCACGGCGCCAGAAGAAGATCAGCATCACGATCGCGATCACAAACATCACGACCAACGCTCCGAAGTAACCATACCGCGAGTGCAGCTCCGGCATGTTGTCGAAGTTCATCCCGTAAACACCGGCGATAAACGTCAACGGCAACATGATCGCCGAAAAGATCGTGAGCACCTTCATGATCTCATTCAAACGATTCGACACGACCGACAAATACGCCTCCAACGATCCGCCAATCAAGTCACGATAACTCTCCGCCAAATCCGTGACGCGCACGATGTGATCGTAAATGTCGCGATAAAACGGCCGCATATCTTCCGGTATCAGGTGAAACTCGCCGCGACTCATGCGTAGCATGATATCCATCTGCTTCGTCGAAATACGCCGCAGCCGCAGCACGCTGCGTTTGAGATTCATGATCTCCTCGAGAATCGCGTTGTTCGGTCGCTTCAAAGTGAAGATATCGTCTTCAAGCTGGTCAATGCGTTCGTCGAAATCATCGAGCACGGGCGAGTAATAGTCGACCACCTGGTCCAGGATCTGGTGCATTAGAAAAGCCGGCCCGCGCTGGCACGCGATCGGACTCGTACGCAGCAGTTGTTTGACGTTATTGATGCTGCGAAACATGTCGTGGTGATAAGTGATGACGTAGTTGCCGCCGAGGAAACCGTCGAGCTCGATCGTGTTGAAGCGATCGGGGCTGGTGTCGGCGCGCACGCCATGCACGATGAAATAGATGTAACCCGGAAACTCTTCGACCTTCGGATAGTGACGATTCTCGCGGCAGTCTTCGACCGTCAGCGGATGAAAGTGAAAGACGTCGAGGAGCACTTGTTCGTCCTTCTCGTTCGGCTCTTCCATGTCGACCCAGATGACGTTTGACTGGTCCCGCAAAAGCTCCGGCAATTGCTCCACGGTGAAGCCTTCGCTCACCCGGTGCTCGCCGCGGTGGTAAACGAGAATCTCCATCACTTATCTCCCCCGAGCGGTATCTGTTACCATACGGCCTTTTTACTGGCAAGCAAGAACTCTCGACAGGATGTCAGAAATCAGCAGATGAAAATCTTTGTTGCGGATGACGTGAGCGACAGCGGCCTCGAGCCGTTGCGCGCGGCCGGTTTTACGGTGGAAAAGAAAACTGGTCTGACTGGACCAGCGCTGGTTGACGCGCTCGCGGATTGCGAAGGTCTCATCGTTCGCAGCGAGACGAAAGTCACTGCCGATCTGTTGGCGAATGTGAGCAGTTTGCGAGTGATCGGACGCGCGGGTGTCGGCGTCGACAATATCGACGTAACCGCGGCAACGATTCGCGGCATCGTCGTGATGAACGCGCCCGACGGCAACACGATCACCACCGCCGAGCACACGATCGCGTTGCTGATTTCGTTAGCACGTTCGATTCCGCAGGCGAATAGCAGCTTGAAAGCCGGGCGTTGGGAACGAAAGAAGTTTATCGGCGTCGAGCTGCAAGGCAAGACTCTCGGCATCGTCGGGCTCGGCCGCATCGGACGCGTCGTCGCGTCGCGCGCGCGGGCGATGGGCATGTTGATTGTCGCTTACGATCCGTTCATCGCTCCGGAGCAGGCACGCGATCTGGAGATCGAGCTGGCGCCGCTCGATGAAGTTTACGCACGCGCTGATTTCCTCACCGTGCACACACCGCTCACTGCTGAAACACGTGGGCTCATCGACGGCGAAGTGTTCGCGAAGATGAAGAAAGGCGCGCGGATCGTCAACTGCGCGCGCGGCGGTCTCGTCGATGAAGCTGCGCTGCACGAAGCGATCAGTAACGGCACGATTGCTGGCGCGGCGTTGGACGTTTTCACCGAAGAACCACCCGCGCCGGAGCATCCACTGCTGAACCTGGACCAGGTGATCGTAACGCCGCATCTCGGCGCGTCCACGACCGAAGCGCAGGAAGGCGTCGCCGTAACCGTCGCCGAACAGATGCGCGACTTTCTGTTGACCGGCGCCCTGCGCGGGGCGGTCAACGTGCCGGCGATCGGAATGAAAGAGCTCAGCGTGTTGCAGCCTTACGTTTCGCTCGCGGAGAGTCTCGGACGTTTTCAAGCGCAACTCGTCGACAAGCCCGTGAGCGAAGTGCGTATTCAATTCGCCGGCGAGATCGTCAACGTTGACGCGACTCCCGTAACGCGCGCGTTCGTGGCCGGACTGCTGCGCGATGTGAGCGCGCGTGTGAACGTAGTCAACGCCTTTTTGATCGCCGAAGAACGCGGTATCAAAGTCACGACGACGTACGTGCGCGCGAGCGGCGACGTCGCGCCCGCGCTGCGCACGGAGATCACGACCGGACCAGCAACACGAAGTCTCGCCGGAACGCTTTTCGGTTACGGCGAACAGCGTCGTGAGGGACGCATCACCGAGATCGACGGTTTTTATCTCGAAGCCACGCCGAAAGGCCACATGCTCGTGACGCGCAATCGTGACGTGCCCGGCGTGATCGGACAGATCGGCACGATACTCGGCGAGCGCGGTGTAAACATCAGCCGCTTCCACCTCGGCCGCCGCGAACGCGGTGGCGAAGCGATGGCGCTCATAGAAATCGATGCGCCCGCGACGAAAGAGACGCTGCAGTCCCTGCGCGATCTCGAGCAGGTAATCTCAGCCCAGCCGATCGACTTATCTAGAGTAGTCCCCAAGCTGGTCCATGTTCGG
>DASXXL010000644.1:0-2288 GCA_036503085.1 Pyrinomonadaceae bacterium
GAGACCGCTCATGCGCGGCATCATCACGTCGAGCACGACCAGATCGGGCGAATCGCTCAGCGCGCGTTCGAGACCGCTGACGCCGTCGCCGGCGCTGATCACGTCGTAACCTTCATACTCGAAGTTGTCGCGCAGGCCGGCAACCATGGCGGGTTCGTCTTCGACGATGAGGATCTTGCTCTTCATACGATCGCCTCCTAAGCTGCGCCCGTCGCGCTCGTTGTTTCGCCAATACCAGCAACACTTGATTGGGTCACGCCGGCTATCGGTAACTTCAGCGTGAACTTGCTGCCGCGCCCCGGCGTGCTTTCAACTTCCACGTCGCCGCCGTGCGCCTCGGTGATGTGCCGCACGAGCGACAACCCGAGCCCGCTGCCTTTCGTGTTGTGCACCAGCGGATCGCACGTGCGATAAAACTTTTCGAAGATCCGCGACTGCTCGTTACGCTCGATGCCGATGCCGCGGTCGATCACTTCGAGCTTCAGCACGCTCTGCTCGCGATACAACTTCACGCCGAGAAATTTTTCGTGGTCGGAATATTTCAGTGCATTGTTGACCAGATTGACAAGCGCTCGCGCGATGGCTTCGCGATCGACGCGCACTTTCGGAATGTTCGGCTCGATCTGTTCTTCCAGCGCGAAACCCTGCTGCTCGATTTGAAAACGATACGAGTCGAGCGTATTGCGGACGAGCTCGGCGATGTCGGTTTCTTTGAAGTCGTACTCTTTGCGGCCCGCTTCGATGCGTGAAAAATCGAGAATGTTATTGATTAGCGCGGTCAGACGTTCGCTCTCTTTGCGAATGATGCTGTAGTACTCGTTCTTCTTTTCGCTGGTGGTGATGCGGCCGAGTTCGAGTGTTTCCGCGTAGAGTCGAATCAACGCGAGCGGTGTTCGCAGTTCGTGTGAAACATTGGAGACGAAATCCGATTTGAGTCGCGCGAGCGCGACTTGTTTGTTGACGCTGCGATAAGTGAGTACGAGCCCGCCGATCATCAAGACGGACAACACGCCGAGAATCATGAAGCTCTGCGTGACCCACCGGCGACCGATCGCTTCCGCTGTTGTGCCCTGAAACTTGATACCGAGTGAAAGACCTTTGAAGGGATCGTCGAGATTGTGCGCAACTTCGGGTTCGCCTACGCCCCACGTCGAAGATGTCATGAATGGCCGGTAGTCCTCGGCCGTGCCGGTGTCGGCGAGATAAACATTCATCGCGAGCCGTTCGTCCGGAGGGCCGCCTGCTTCCAACTCAGCGGGCGTGAGCTCGTGCAGCATTTCAGCGATTGACGCGTCCTGCTTGTCAGTCAGCTTTTTCGACAGAACTTCATCGATAACGGCGGGGAAAAAGATTTGCTTAAGCTGGTTCGGATCGAAACCGATTCCGGCAAGCACTGGTTGCTCCGGGGAAGAACTCGGGAGTGTGAATAAGGCGGTCGTGCTGTACGTCGGGCCGTTGGTGGTGGTGTCCACGTAGCTGTACCACATCAGCCGTTTGGTTTTCTTGTTGATGTTTTGGGCCATCTCGCGGCCTTCCATGCCGAACCAACCGGTGTAAGTCTTCACCAGTCGCTCATGGTCCTTTTCCGACATGCACGTTTGTGACTGGACGATCAGAGCCTTGTCACCGAGCGCCGCGTCGTAGATGAATGCGTGCGAGAACAAAGGATTTGTCGCTAACAGCGCGTTAAGCTTTTGTCGCTTCTCGGCGTCGTTGTCGGCGGTGCTCGGAAAACGGTTTCGGGCGTCGTCGATAAACGCGATGGTCTTTTGGCGCAGGCGTTTTTCGGTGATCGACAGGACGTACTGGAAGTCGCGGTGAATCAGCGCCTCGATCTTCTTGTCGCGCTGGATCGATTTTACGTGGCGGTAGTTGACGTAAATTAGCGTCAGCGCGGGTAGCACGACGGCGAGACCGAGCGTCAGGACGAGCCGTGACCGAGTGTTGCCGCCGAAGAGTCTTGCCCTTTTCGACCTCATGCCAGCCTCCGTGAGTTTTTCCACAGCGTTCGGGAGAATACGCCTCCCGCCGCGGCGCTGTGTCAAGTGCAGGTAAAAAGATGTCAAGAATTGTGAATTTTAGAACCGACGTGTGTGTTGTGGTCAACGTCCGGGAGTGATATAAACGCGCCATCGTTTTCAACTGGAACCCCCCGCAGTCCCCTGTCGAGGCAAATATTTTGCTTCCTGTAAGGAGGAACGATGCTTAGTTTCATTTGGTGGCTGATTATTGGGTTGATCGCCGGTGCAATCGCGCGTCTGATTATGCCCGGACGGGATCCGATGAGC
>DASXXL010000645.1:0-7070 GCA_036503085.1 Pyrinomonadaceae bacterium
AGCGTATCTGTCCTAAACTTTCGGACCAAAAAAGAACGTGAGCGAACAGCATTACATCAAGCCTGCTCTTCTCCGTGTACCTCTGTGTCCTCTGTGTCTCTGTGGTTAATGATTGTGGAAAAGTAAAACCACAGAGACACAGAGGACACAGAGGTGCACAGAGAAATCAAAAGCATGAGCGAAGAACCGCACGCGGCGTCCAGTCTTGCAAGTAAGAAAGCGACCGTGGTGCTGACGGCACTCGGCGTCGCGTCGCTCGTGTTGTATCGCGTCGCGGTCCACTCCAGAGGCGTTGCGGACATCGTTTGGTTTCTCGAGCTCGTCGCGGTTCAGATCGTGATCTACTTCGCCGCGGCCTGGCTTAGTCTGCGCACGAAAGATTCGCGCACGCTGCTGGTGCTGGGCTTGGTGTTCGCAGCGCTTTTCCGCGCCGCCATACTTTTTTCAGCGCCTTATTTATCAGACGATATTTATCGCTACATCTGGGACGGTCGCGTGCAGGCGGCGGGTATAAATCCTTATCGCTACATTCCGGCTGACGAAGCACTCGCCCCGTTGCGTGACGAAAAGATCTACCCAAACATGAACCGGCGCGATTCTGCACACACGATCTATCCGCCAATCGCGGAGGCTTTCTTTCTTTTTGTCACGAGGTTTAGTGAGTCGGTGACGTGGATGAAAGCGGCAATGATCGGGTGTGAAGCCGTCGCCGTTTGGGCGCTGATTCAGTTGCTGACTTCGTTTGGTTTCGCGCGGCAACGGGTGTTGATCTATGCCTGGCATCCGCTGGCGATTTGGGAGTTTGCCGGCAGCGGGCATCTCGATGCGATGGCCGTTGCGTTCATTGCTCTCGCGCTGTTCGCCCGTCGCAAGCATGGTGAAATTTCGACCGGCGTGGCGCTGGCGTGCGCTACGTGTGTGAAGCTGTTTCCGGCAGTGTTGTTTCCGGCGTTGTACCTGCGGCGTAGTTGGAAGATGGCGCTCGCGTTTGCGGCGACGATAGCGGTCGCGTATCTGCCTTATCTGAGTGTTGGGCCAGTCGGAGTGCTCGGATACTTGCCGGGTTATGCGAGCGAACGCGGCATGGTGAGCGGCGAGCAATACTTTCTGCTCGCGGTTGCGCGGCGAGTTACCGGCGCGCACGTGCCGACTTCAGCATATCTGATTTTTGCGGTGGCCGTACTCGGCGTCGTTTCGGTGTGGGTGATGCGAGATCGATCGCATGACGAGCTTCGTTACCTGCGAAACGCGTTGCTCCTCGCTTCGCTTTTTCTACTGCTGGTTGCGCCACATTTCTCGTGGTACTTCGTGTGGTTGATACCGTTCCTTTGCTTCATTCCGTCGCTTGCGATCTTCTATCTGACTAGCGCGAGTTTTCTGCTTTATCTAACGTGGCTCGGAGATTCGCCCGACCGGATGCTCGTGTTGAAGGGGCTGATCTTCGTGCCGTTTCTGCTGCTCAGTCTGCGTCGTAAATGAAACCTACGCCTTCTATCTCCGTAATCATCGCCGCGCTTAACGAAGAAGAAGCGATCGCGCAGGTCATCAATGCAGTCCCGAAAGATCTCGCGGATGAAATTGTCGTGGTCGACAACGGCAGCAAGGATCGAACTGCCGAGATTGCTGCGGCCGCTGGCGCGCGTGTAGTGAAACAGCCGATCCCCGGGTACGGGCGCGCATATCAAACCGGAGTGCGTTCCGTCTCGCCGGATTGTGAGATCGTCGTGTTTCTCGATGGCGACGGCAGCGATTGCCCGGAAATGATGGACCGGCTCGTCACGCCAATCATCGAAGGAAAAGCGGAGTTTGTAATCGGATCGCGCACCCGCGGCAAACGCGAAACGGGCAGCATGAACCCTCACCAGGTCTTCGCGGGTTACATGATCGGTTCATTTCTGCGGATCTTGTACGGCGTGCGCTCGACTGACATGGGACCGTTTCGCGCGATTCGGCGCGACACGTTGGAGCGACTCAAACTGCGCGAAGAGACGTACGGCTGGCCGTTGGAGATGCAGATGCGTGCGGCGCGTGCGCACGTGCGAACCTTGGAGGTGCCGGTTGATTATCGCCGCCGCGCCGGCGGTCAATCAAAAATCGCGGGCACAGTGCGCGGCTCAATTCTCGCCGCCACTCGCATACTCTTCACCTTCGCCCGCATCGCGCTGCAAAGACGCTGAACTGTTTCTCTGTGCCTCTGTGTCTCTGTGGTTAACTTTCCCGCGGATCAGTTAACACAGAGAAACAGAGGCACAGATAAGACCTTACCAAAGTATCGATCGCGGATAACGACGCGCGAGCAGAGCGTCGACTCCCCACTTCCGCCCCGCCGCTCCAATCACGAGCGCGAGCGCGACGAACATGGGCATCAATAGTTCCCAGGTCCACGCCGTGCCCGACTCAGCAATCCACAGCGTCGTCAGAAAGAAGAACGCGGCGAGCGCGACGGGCCGTGTCAGAAGTCCGATAAACAACAGTACTCCAAACGTGATTTCAGTGAAGCCCTGCAATGGACCAGCAACCGTAGCGTGGTTCGCCATGACGGCCATGACGCTCTTCAGCAACTGCGGCGCGTGGCCCTTCGTGATGTAGTAATTGATCAGTCCCGAATAACCGGCCGGGCTGTAAAGGCCCTTGCCGAGGTTCTCAATAAAGACCCAAATAAAAAGACAACCCAGCGCGACGCGCAGCAGAGTCAGCGCGCATTGCGCGCCCTTGCTGCCCGACGGTACGTCATGAAGTGAACTACTCATTGGGGTCCTCCTGTAGGAGCAACTGTCTTCGTCAACCGAAGGAATGCTTCTTCCAAACTTTCCTGGGCCGGGCTCAACTCATACACCTTGATCCCCCGCGCGACCAACAACGCGTTCACGGTCGAGATGCCTTCCGCGTCCGCTTCGATCCGCAAAGCCGAAGCGCCGTTGCGGCTGACCTTCACGTCCGGTTCTTTCGCCAGTAACTCAAATGCGCCTGTTAGATCGTCGACGCGCACTTTGTAGAGCGTGGCCGGAGCAACCAACGCTTCCGGACCACCTTCGTAAAGCAAACGTCCTTCGTGAATGATGCCGACGCGATTGCAAAGTTGTTCGATCTCGCTGAGCAGATGGCTGGAGAGCAAAACAGTCAACCGGAAATCATCGCGCAGACGGCGAATCAGGTTGCGCGTCTGCTGAATGCCCTGCGGATCCAGTCCATTCGTGGGCTCGTCGAGAATGATGACTTCGGGCGTCGGCAGCAGCGCTTGGGCAATGCCGAGCCGCTGCCGCATGCCGTAAGAATAAACCTTTACCGGATCGCGCGCGCGTTCACGCAAGTCGACGATTTCCAGCACCTGGTCCACGCGCGTAGTTTGCACGCCGCCGGACAGCGAAGCGAGCAGTTGCAGGTTGCGGCGCCCGGAAAGGTTCTCGTAAAACGCCGGTGATTCAATGATCGCGCCGACGCGCGAGCGTGCCCGCAGATACTCCCAACTCGAACCCTTTACCGGAAACTTGATCGTGCCCGATGTTGGTCTGACGAGACCTAACAGCATCCTAAGCGTCGTCGACTTTCCTGCTCCGTTTGGACCAAGAAAACCGTAGATGTCGCCGCCCTCGACGCGGATCGTCAAACGATCCACGGCTGTGCGCCCTTTGAAACGCTTCGTCAGGTTTTCGGTCTGTAGCGCTATGTCTGGCATCACAAGAGTTTGCCTTAAAGTCGGTTGCAAACTGATTTCTCTGTGCCTCCGTGTCTCTGTGGTTGATTTACGCTAAGAAATTATTAAACACAGAGACACAGAGACACAGAGAAGATTGCGCTCGTTGAGTTTGGGCCGAAGCTGCATCACGATATCAGAGGCCGACTTCCACCAACAACGGCCAGTGGTCCATCCGACCGACCGCCGCGTCACGCAACACCTGCACGCGGCCCACCTGTCCGAGCGACGGTGGACCAAAGATGTAATCGATACGGCGATCGTTGATTGCCGTATCTCCGGCTTGACGCCCGAGATCGCGAAAGTGGCGCAGGATGTTGCTGTACGATTCGCTGTCATGTTTCAGGTTGTCAGTGTAAAGATTGCTCTCGTTACCGGCTTTGAGCTCGAAGTTGAAATCGCCGGCGATAAAGACCGCGCCCGATTGCGCCTGCGTTTGAGTCCAGTCGATTAATGCTTCCGTGTAGCTACGGCGGCGTGCGGCGTTGAAGGCGTCAGCGTGCGCGCTCAGCAACAACACTTGCGGCTGGTCCTTGCGTGGATGGAACAAGGCGCCGATGGCGTAACGCGCACCAAGCGGTACGGGAATAAACGTGGCGCCGTTACTCTTGACGAGCACCGCCTCGAATCGATCTCCTCTTCCCTGTTGCGCGACAGCGCCGCGGTATTTCCCTTGTAACAAACCGACCAGAGTATTTAGTTGTGCGTTGCCGGTTAATTCCTGCAGCGCAACGGCGTCGGGATCTTCGCGTAAGATTACGTCAGCGACAGCAGGTAGATCTTTATCGTGCGCGCGCGTGTCGTCTTCGAGCTCTGCGTAACCGATGTTCCAGGTGAGCAAACGCAGCGAGCGCGGGTCGGTAGGAGAACTCGTTCCTTTTTCAGGTTCGTCGGGCGACGCGAAGTGGACCGCGCCCGCGATCATCAAAGCAAACAGTAATAAGAGGACGACCTTCACCCACATCTCAGGTCACTATGTCCTTCCGCTCGAAGATCACCACCGTCGCGAGCAACAGGCCCGCGGTATACGCGCCGCAGATACAGGCGTAATGCCAAAAACTCTGCCACGGAATTTCCGGCTTGAACACGTCGCGCCAGAAGTCCATGTCGGTAGTGAAGAAGTAAGGGCGCAGATGCTCGAAGAACTCGACTCGCCCGACAATGTAGAGCGCTAAATAAGCGGCGATCGTCATCACGATCGCCTGTGCCGGCGACTCGAACAGCACCGAACAGAGCAGCGCGAGCGCGGCGATCACGAGCAGCGCCCACGTGCCGGAGAGTGCTGCGTAAGCGAACCGCATGAGTGCTTCGTCGCGCATGATCTTTCCCGGTGCGTCGACGAGGTTGAGCGGGCCGGGATAAAGCTCGAGGTTGCCCCAACCGACGAAGATCAAACCGATGATCAGGTTCAAGCCGATGAAGAACGTTAACAGCAGGCACGCGTGGAATGCCGTGACTAAAAACTTCGAGAGGACGAGCGACGCGCGGGAGATCGGGCGCGTACAGATCATGCGCAGCGTACCGGCGCGTGCTTCACCCGCGATCTGCGAGCCGGCGCTCATCGAAACGAAGATCGGCAGCAGTAAGGTGAAAGAAAACAGCAGCGAGTAGAGCGCGAAGGTCAGGCCGTTGAAATATTGTTTCGACTCGTAGGTGTATTTGAACTGCTCGACGGCCTGGCCGCCCGTCTTGCGCTCGGCGTAGGTGTAGAAGCCCCAAAGCATCAGCGCGACGAAACCGATGAGCACAACGAACGAGAGATAGAAGCTTCTGGCGCGAAGCAGTTTCTCTAGTTCGAGTTTGACTAAGGTAAACATACTTTCGGCGTAACATAGCCAACGCTTTCAGCGTTACTCTTTGCTCCGGTTGTGGACTCAGGGTTGAAGCAACCCTGGGCTCAAACTAGCTAACGCCTTCGGCGTTCAAGAACTAGAAACTTAACGTGCGCGGCGAACACGTTGTTCGTCATATTAACGAACAACGCCGAAGCGGCAACCGGACTAGCCACAGTGCAGTTCGCGAATTAGATGCGCCCACGCACGCCGCTCACGTTGCGGATCGAAGAGTGGCGCGAGTTTTTTGACGCGCCGGCGCAAGTCAGACAGAAAGTCCGCATCCGTTTCCGCACGCAGCAGGAGGCGGGCGAGTTCGCGCGTGTCGCTAACGTCGAACAAACCCGGATAGTCTTCACCAAGAATGCCCGTATTTCCGTCGATCCGTGAAGCGAGTATGGGAACGCCAGCCACAATCGCCTCAGACAAGACGTTGGCGCCTCCCTCCATTTGCGAAGACAGAACGCAGAGCCGGCTTTTGGCAAGGATGTTTCGCACTCGCGCTCTCGCCAGCGCGCCCAACCACCGGTAACGTTGATTACGAGCGGCTTCCGCCTGCGCGCGCGCCGCCATCGCCGCGGTCATCGCCGCGCCAACGTGCAAGATGCGAATACGCGAAGAAGCCGGCAGCAAGCGCGCGGCCATCGCGGCGCGAAACGGATCTTTTACGGCGCGCAGGTGTCCGATCACGCAAACGTCGAAGCTCCGATCTGTTACCGACCGTCCTTTGACTCGCTGCTGAAGTTGCGCGCCAATCCCTCTCGCGACTGACTGATAAATCACGCGCGCCTTAACTCTAAAACGCTCGTCCAACTGCTCCAGGGCTTTCGGTTGCAACACAACGATCCGCTGGGCCAACGCCAGTGACTCTTCTGCGCGAGGATCAGTTTTCAGATCGCGATAGAGATCCGTTCCCGTCAGCGCAACGACAATGGGCGCGTTCGAGTGTTGCCGATGAAAGCGTTGCACGGATGCGTAACTGCGGCGCGCATGTAAAGCAATCAACAAGTCCGCTGGTTGCCGATCGTAGCTTTGGCTGATCGAAACACGGTGGCCCAGTTGTTTGAGAATGCCGGCCCAGCGAACCGCTGTGATTCGGTTGCCGTGAGTCGATCCGGCGCGTGCCGGAGTGACGATCGTGATCCGCATTCGCTCAGAGGGCACAGGTACGAAAGCCCGCCCACACGTCGCGGCGATCAGGCATGTAAAAGTTGCGGTAAGTGTTCGAGATGAGACGCGAACGGGTGGCCCAACAACCGCCACGCAAAACTTTGTGATTGCCGAACCACGGCTCGGAGTATTCTTTGTAAGGACCGGCGACAAAGCCCGGATACGGTGTGAAGTCGCTCGCGGTCCACTCCCAAACGTTGCCGATCATCTGCCGGCAACCAAACGCGCTATCGCCAGCCGGCAGCGCGCTCACGTCTGTAGTTCCCAGGTTTCGCGAGTCAAGATTTGCACGCGCGGGAGTCGGCTCCTCATCGCCCCATGGGTAACGGCGTTTGCGATTGGAGTTTGGTTCACAACTCGCCGCCATTTCCCAT
>DASXXL010000646.1:0-2445 GCA_036503085.1 Pyrinomonadaceae bacterium
AAACCGATGGCGAGGAACGCCTGCCGGATTTCGTCAGGTGCGATGTCATCCAGCGGGTAGACACCTTGCAGCAGATCGAGCAGCAGCCAGTAGATGGGCGCGATCGCCAGCAACGCTTCGCCGCGCAGCAGTGCTTTCGGATTGCGCAGCATCGCGGAGAGCGGTCCAATCGCAAGACCGGCGGACATTACGAGGGCGGGATAAAACAACGCACCGGGCTCCGCTGAGTTTTCGGGAACCATGATCGACGCCAGGATCGTCGCTATGCTGGTGGCGATCAACGCGATTATGGTCGAGCGAATCGGCAGCGCGGGCGCAGCAGCGATCGCGAGTGGTGGCCGGTTCCAGGTTAGTGATTGCATTACAACTGCGACAATGATGAAGCGAGCGCTTTCAGGCTGAACTCTTCACGCACGTACGACTCTCGCGCCATCGCCGCCAGACGTTGCGGCGCGCGGATCAACTCACTTAGCACTTTCGCAATCGCCTCCGCCGAGACTTCTTCGAGTAGCAGACCGTTGTGACCGTGCTGGACCACCTCGCCGCAAAAGCGCGAAGCGATGACCGGCAGCTTCCACGACTGCGCTTCGAGTTGCGTCAAGGCGAAGCCGTCAGAGAACGTCGGCAGAATGAAAACGTCCGCCGCGCGATAAAAGCTGTCGACCTCTGTGCGCGGCACCGCGCCAAACCATTTGAGATAACTCGCACGTCGCAAATCAGTGGGGACAGGAAGTTGCTGTGGTCCAACAAACCAAAATTCCAAAGGTTCGTTTGCCAGCAGACGGGCCGCGTCAAGCAGTTCGCGCGCACCCTTGCGCACGTTGATGTGGCCGAGGAAAAGAACTCTGAAAGGACGAGCAGAAGTAAATGCTAAAGGATATTGGCGCTGAAAAGTTGGCGCCTCGTTGGCGGCCTCAAAGGCCAGCGGAATGACACGGATCTTTGTTTCAGGTATGCCCGCGCGTAGCAACGATTCGCGCGACCAGTTCGAATTAACGACGATCTCGTCAGCCAGCTCACACTCTCTGCGCCATCCGCGCCAATACTCAGCCGGCGCAGGTTGCCAACCATCATCGTTTCCGTGCTCGTGCAGGCGCGCAATTTCGTTATCAGCCGGTCCGGGATCGATCTGGCCCAACACGGTGCGCCAGCCTTGCTCGCGTGCATAACTGAAAATGTGCTCGGCGGCGTAGCTGTAGGCGAACACGGTCGCGGGTTTCCGATCAGAGATGCGTTTCAGCCGCGCCACGACGTTTTGTTGAAACCACTCGTTCCGCCGCAGCGTCAATTCCCAACCATTGAGACCACCCGCTTGCGACTTCATCTCAAACGCGAACGCCGCGGCGTTGGCGGCACTGACGCGCGCTTGCGCCAGCGCCGGATGAAAACGTCGTCCGCGTTTCTGCACCCAACGACCGGTTAAAGAACCGGGACGGATCCAAAGATCGGTCAGAAACGTGTTAAGTCGATTATCGAGTTGCAGGGCTCTCGGGACCGCGTAGTGTTCGCGCGCGCCTAACTGGCAAGACACCCAAGTGCGATCGGTTGTTTCCACTACACCACTTCAGGCGCTCGACGGAGTGCGAGATAAGACCTGACGGCCTGATGCCGCAACGGCATCCGATATCGCCGGTTGGCGCGGAGATGTGACGGGATCATTGCCACGCCGCTACAGATCCCGCGCAAGCGCCGGTGTCGCAATAACCAAGCGATCCGCTTGACGCATTGCCCGACACCAACAAGCCACAACGAAACCGGGTAACGCAGATAGGTCAACAGCGCGACGTTGGCAATGCTCCCGGCGGTTATGTGGGCATCGCCGTGACGCTGCAAATCAGTGTCGTGAAATACGCGCAGCCACGAGCTCGTGAGAACGCGGGCGCCGCGCGAGTGCAAGCGCAGCGCGAGGTCAACTTCTTCCATTCCATACGCGACCGGCAACGGCACATACCCGCCGGCATCGAGAAAAGCGCTGCGCTTATAAACGCAAGCGCCGCCGGAAAAGTCGGCGGTCCATTGCGCGTCTCGTGCATCGAGCGCGATCGTTTCGCCGCGATGGTAGAGCGCGGCGCAAATCAACGATGCGTTCGGGTGTTTGTTGAAAAGCTCCACCGCACGAGCGAAGTAGTCCGAATTGATCGGGTAAGAGTCGTCGTCGAAACTAGCAACCAAATCACATCTCGTCGCCGCCATCAGTTTGTTTCTGCCGCCGCCTGGTCCAACCCGCTCGTGGCTGAGCAACACGCGCACGTCCGGAAACGCCGCGCGAATCGCTTCGGCGCAGCGTAGTTGATTACCATCGACGTGCACCAGAACTTCCGCCGGTCGTGGCTCGCAGTTTTGCAGCACTCTTAGCGTTGCGAGTGTTTGCTCGGTCCGTTCGTAGGCCGTTACGATGGCTGCGATGCCACTGGTCAACACAAGCGCGTTTGCAGAATCTCCGCG